>JAYEKV010000095.1:25247-42468 GCA_034716855.1 Campylobacterota bacterium
ATGGCGGTACTATGGCTTTGGTAGTTGAAGAGTTTTACTATATGTTCTCTATGATGCCATTTAGAATCTACTCAACCATGACAAACAAACTACTTATGGCTATACCTCTGTTTATCTTTATGGGTGTACTTCTTGAAAAGTCAGGTCTTGCAGGAAGACTTCTTGAATCTATGGGGACATTATTTGGTAAAGTAAGAGGTGGTCTTGCTATAAGTACTGTACTTGTTGGTTCACTCTTAGCAGCATCCACAGGGGTAGTTGGGGCAAGTGTAGTTGCTATGGGTGTTATATCACTGCCTGTTATGTTAAAGTACGGCTACTGCAAAAAACTTTCCACTGGAACTATATGTGCCTCAGGAACGCTAGGGCAGATCATACCCCCTTCTATCATACTTATTATCCTTAGTGATGTATTTGGACAGCCTGCTGGAGATATGTTTAAAGCTGCTGTACTTCCCGGTCTAATACTAATTGGTGCTTATATTGCCTATATACTTTTTATAGCAAATATCAAAAAAGATATAGCTCCAATTATAGAGTTTGAAAACACAGAACATAAGATAAAAGATGCTGTTTTTGCCATCTTACCACCACTTATACTTATCATAGTAGTTCTAGGGAGCATCTTTGCAGGTGTAGCAACACCTACAGAGTCTGCATCTGTTGGGGCAGTTGGGGCTATCATATTAGCAGGGCTTTACAAAACTCTAAATTGGAAAATGCTTGAAGCCTCAGCCTTGGAAACAGTAAAAGTAACTGCTATGGTTGTAGCTATACTTATAGGTGCAACTGCTTTTTCTCTTGTATTTGTTTATACGGGAGCTGATATGATAGTTGAGGAGTTTATGACAACGCTTCCCGGTGAGAAATGGGGATTTATCATTTTATCTATGGTAGCTATTATGATACTTGGATTTTTTATAGATTTTTTTGAGATCTCTTATATTGTTGTGCCGATTTTGGTGCCTATTGCAGATGTTTTAGGTATAAACCCTATCTGGTTTGCAATACTTATAGCCATGAATTTACAAACATCATTTCTTACACCACCTTTTGGATTTTCACTATTTTATCTAAAAGGTGTATCACCTAAAGGTGTAAAAACTACTGATATATATAAAGGTGTAATACCTTTTATATTGATACAGATAACAGTTCTGGCATCTATAATTATATTTCCATCTTTTTATGGATTTTAAAACTATTTTCTTAAAATAATTACAATTTTATTACAAAATTATTATAGTATTATCTTATGTTCCCATAAGTAACATTTTAATAAAATTTGTTCAAGATATATTGTGGTTTACAAAATTTTGTTCTTATTTAAAACAGATTATGTAGAATGTAATGTAAATTTATACAACATAAGGAAAAAAGATGAAAAAACTGTTAAAACTTTCGATTGCTGCTGTTACTGCATGTGCTATAGGTGCTAATGCGGGTACATTAGATAACATAAAAAAAGCAGGTGTGCTTAACTGTGGTGTATCTACTGGACTTCCTGGATTTGCTGAAGTTGGTGCTGATAAACAATGGAAAGGTCTAGATGTAGATGTATGTAGATCTGTTGCAGCTGCTGTTTTCGGTGATGCTTCTAAAGTTAAGATTGTACCTTTAACTGCAAAAGAGAGATTTACTGCTTTACAAAGTGGTGAAGTTGATCTTCTTTCTAGAAATACTACATGGACAAACACAAGAGACACATCTCTTGGACTTAACTTTGCAGGTGTAAACTACTATGATGGTCAAGGGTTCTTGGTATCTAAAGATTTAGGTGTAAGAAGTGCAAAACAACTTGACGGAGCTTCAGTGTGTATTACTGCTGGTACTACAACTGAGCTTAACTTAGCTGAGTACTTCAATGCAAACGGTATGAAATACAGCCCAATCACTTATGATACAGCAGATCAGGTAACAAAAGGTTTTGAAGCTGGAAGATGTGATCTTATCACTTCAGATGCATCTCAACTTTACGCACTAAGAACAAAAATGAAAAACTCTAGTAACTATAAAGTTCTTCCTCAGATCATCTCAAAAGAGCCTTTAGGTCCAGTTGTAAGACAAGGTGATGATGTATGGTTCAATGTAGTTAGATGGTCTTTAAATGCAATGAAAGCAGCTGAAGAGTTTGGTGTAACATCACAAAATGTTGATGCTAAAGCAAAAAAATGTAAAAACCCTGAAGTTAAAAGAATACTTGGAACTACTGGTAAAATTGGTGAAAATTTAAAGCTTGATAAAAAATGGGCTTATAATATCATCAAACAAGTTGGTAACTACGGTGAATCATTTGAGAGAAATGTAGGTATGGATTCTCCACTTAAAATAAAAAGAGGACTTAACAACCTTTGGACAACTAAAGGTGGTCTTCAATACTCTCCTCCATTTAGATAATCTCTACAAAAAGTGTCAAGTAAAATACTTGACACTTTTTTTTACTTTATAAAACTTACAAAATAAAAGGATTATCTTGGGATTACTCAACAATCAAAAATTTAGAGCAATATTCTTTCAGCTCATTACAGTCATAGGACTAGTTGCTTTTTTGTGGTATATTACTACAAATATGTTTCATAATATAGAACAAAGAGGCATAACAACAGGGTTTGATTTTTTTGATCAAATAGCTGGTTTTGGTATCTCCGAATCACCAATAGCATATAATGACACAGATTCAACATATCTGGATGCATTTTATGTAGGACTTGCAAATACACTTATGGTATCAGGTGTTGGTATCTTTTTTGCATCTATTATCGGTGTTATTATAGGTGTGGCAAGATTATCAAAAAACTATATCATCTCAAAACTATCACTAGCATATATAGAGTTTTTTAGAAATATACCTATACTTTTACAGATACTATTTTGGTATAATGTAGTCTTAGCGGCACTACCAAGTCCCAGACAAAGTTTACAGCTCAGTGAAAATATTTTCCTGAACAATAGAGGATTCTATATACCAAAACCACTACTTGAAAGTGGATTTGTTTTTGTTGCTTTTGCTTTTATTATAGCTATTGGCGTAATATATTATTTAAGAAAATGGGCTATAAAAAGATTTAATGAAACCGGACAAGAGTATCCGCTGTTGCTTGTATCAATTGGGGTATTAATAGCACTGCCGCTTATAACATTTTTAGCTGCTGGAGCACCTATATCTTTAGACAACCCTGCCCTTAAAGGCTTTAACTTTAGAGGTGGTATGAGCTACTCTCCTGAGTTTCTAGCACTTACTTTTGCACTTAGTATCTACACGGCAACTTATATAGCAGAAGCTGTAAGAAGTGGTATAGAAGCAGTAGCACGAGGGCAAAAAGAAGCAGCGGCCTCACTTGGGCTTTCAAACTATCAATCACTAAAACTTGTAGTACTTCCACAAGCAATTAGAATAGCTATACCGCCTATAATTAATCAATACCTAAACCTTACAAAAAACTCATCATTAGCTACTGCTATTGGTTATCCTGAGCTTGTAACTGTTTTTGCAGGAACAGTACTAAATCAAACAGGACAAGCCATAGAGATCATACTTGTAACAATGGCGGTTTATTTAACAATTAGTTTGTTTATATCACTAGTACTAAATATAGTAAATAAAAAAATGGAAATAAAGGGTAGATAATGGCAATATATGAGATACAACAACCAAGACCTGCCCCGTCAAATTTAAGGGGTCCTATAAAATGGATCATAGAAAATCTTCTATCTTCACCTTTTAATGTAGCACTTACACTTATGGGTATCACTTTTTTATTATGGATCATACCACCTTTTATACAGTGGGCTATACTAGATGCCAACTTTGTAGGCTCAACAAAAGAGGATTGTACAGGAAACGGTGCTTGCTGGGTCTTTGTAAAAGAGAAACTAAATCTCTTTATATATGGTTTTTACCCAGAAACTGACTACTGGAGAATAAATCTTTCATTTGCTTTATTTTTTGTATTTGGTGCTTTATTTAAATATTTTGGTAAAAACTTTGTACAAAAGATAGCTATATTTATGCTATATCCGATCATTGCATACTTTTTAATAAGCGGTGGTTACTTTGGATTTGAAACAGTTACAACTGATAAGTGGGGAGGGCTAAGTTTAACTTTGATCGTTGCATCTATTGGTATAGTTGCTGCTTTTCCTATTGGTGTAGTGCTGGCTTTTGGTAGACAATCAAAACTTCCAATTATAAGAAATGTGAGTATTGTATATATTGAGTTCATTAGGGGTGTTCCACTTATATCTATACTTTTTATGGCTTCTGTTATTTTACCCCTATTCTTCCCTGAAGGGATGGATTTTGATAAACTTTTAAGAGCACTTATAGGTATAACTATGTTCCAATCGGCATATATAGCTGAAGTGATTAGAGGTGGACTTCAAGCTATACCAAAAGGTCAATATGAAGCAGCAGATTCTTTAGGACTTTCTTATTGGCAGAAGATGCTTTTGGTTATTTTGCCACAAGCACTAAAAGTTGCTATTCCTAATCTTGTAGGTGCATCTATAGCACTTTTTAAAGATACGACACTTGTACTTATTATAGGTCTTTTTGATCTTTTAGCAATGGTACACTTAACAGGTAGTGATGCATCATGGCTTGGGTATGAAACCGAAGGGTATGTATTTGTTACCTTTATATTCTGGGTA
The DNA here is from genome assembly GCA_034716855.1 of Campylobacterota bacterium. GTDB lineage: Bacteria > Campylobacterota > Campylobacteria > Campylobacterales > Arcobacteraceae > JAIOSF01. Next base: position 29,898 of record JAYEKV010000095.1, read on the forward strand.
TTTTGTTTTTCTCTTTCAAAATACGGTAAATACTTAGAAGTAAAATATAACACAGATAATCGATAGATAGTTAATAAATATAGGATATAAAAAATGAATAATGAAAATTTAATAGAGATAAAAGATTTAAATAAATGGTACGGTGACTTTCATGTACTAAAAGATATAAACCTAAATATAAAAAAAGGTGAGATAGTTGTAATATGTGGACCATCAGGAAGTGGTAAATCAACAGTTACTAGATGTATGAACTATCTTGAAACCTTTCAAGAGGGTTCTATAAATGTAAACGGTACTATTTTAGAAGATGATGTAAAAAAAATAAAACAAGTAAGAAGTGAAGTTGCTATGGTGTTTCAACATTTTGAACTTTTTCCACATTTAAGTATCTTGGATAATCTTATCCTAGCACCAACATATGTACACCACCAGCCAAGACATGAAGCGATAGATACTGCTATGAAATACCTAGAAAGAGTAAATATAGCAGATCAAGCTCACAAATATCCAAACCAATTAAGCGGTGGTCAAAAACAAAGAGTTGCAATAGCAAGAGCTTTATGTGCAAACCCAACAATCATGCTTTTTGATGAGCCAACATCAGCCTTAGACCCTGAGATGATCTCTGAGGTTCTTGATGTTATGATAGAACTAGCAAACGAAGACAAAACTATGGTATGTGTAACTCACGAGATGGGGTTTGCTAAAAAAGTAGCTGATAGAGTTATCTTTATGGCAGATGGTCAAATTATAGAGGAAAATACACCTGAAGAGTTTTTTGGCAATCCTCAAAGCGAGAGATTAAAACTATTTTTAGAGCAGATTTTAGATCATTAAAAACTTAAAATGGATTAACTTTGGATATATATAACTCTTTAGCTCTTTTTCTTGCGATGCTTTTATTCGCAGCATCTCCTGGCCCTGGACTTTTTGCCGTAGTATCAAGATCACTTGCTAGTGGATTTTCACATGCAAGTGTTGTAACTATGGGCTTGATACTTGGGGATATAATTTATCTATTGTTAGCAATATATGGATTAAATCAAATAGCTTCAATTATGGGAGAGTTATTTATATTTGTAAAATATATAGGCGGTGTATATCTTATCTATCTTGGATACAAGATCTGGACTACTAAAGTAAAAGAGGAAAATATACATGCTATTAAGGAACTATCTTGGAGTACAAATTTTTTAAGTGGTCTTGTTATTACACTTGGAAATCCTAAAGTAATAGTCTTTTATCTTGGTTTTCTACCTGTATTTATGAATCTTCAAAATCTAACTAATCAAGATATAATTATAACTGTAATGATAGTATCGTTTACTTTAGCTATAGTTGTATTATCTTATGCATACCTTGCAGCCAAATCAAGAATGCTTTTTAAAAATAAAAGCTCAATGGAGAAACTAAATAAAACCTCCGGTGTTGTTATGGTAAGTGCAGGCAGCTTACTCATACTTAACAACTAGTATATGAATATATCACAAAACCCAAAAATAGTTTTTTATATTTTAATGGTGCTTGCTATGACATCTTGGGGTGCATCATGGGTAAATGCAAAAGTACTAAGTGAGTATATAACAGCTCAAGAACTTATATTTTACAGATATATTATTACTATTGCCACATTGATGCCTATTTTGATATATATGAAAAAGTCTTTTAAAATAGATATCAAAACATCACTTTTAGCACTTACTGCATCTGTTTTTTTAGTTCTTTATTCTATATTCTTTTTTGATGGAACAAAATATGGTACATCAGGTCTTGGCGGTGCATTTGTAACCACGCTTACCCCTATTCTTACATTTGTACTTTTAGTCTCTTTTTTTGGTAAAAATCTTATAAAAAAAGATATATTTGCACTTGTTTTGGGTGGAGTTGGAGTAGCTACTATTTTAAATATCTGGTCTTATACCTTTGAAGAGATATTTATCATATCAAATTTATATTTTATATATGCGTCATTTTCATGGTCATTTTTAACTATAACCAACTCAAAGTTAAAAAGTATGGATCATTTGATGTTCACTTTTTATGTTTATATTTTTACAACTGTTATAGGGTACTTTATCACCCCTTTTCAAAGCGGGAATATCTTTGAATTTGATATTATTTTTTGGATCAATTTCTTTATCATATCTGTTGTAAGTACAACTTTTGCAACATCTATATATTTTGTAGCCATTAGCCGTCTTGGTGCAAATGAAGCTAGCTCATTTATATTTTTAGTACCATTTAATGCTATATTTTTAAGCTGGTATTTTTTAGATGAGCCTATATATGTCTCAACTATCATTGGTACAGTACTAACAATAATAGCTGTATGGGTATTAAACAATGAAGAGACTAATCTACCAAAGCTTTTTAGAAAGCAGATTTAAAATAAGAGATAACAATCTATAAAATGGTACAATACTATTTATGGATATAGAACTAAATAACTTATTTATAATTGGTATCATATTCTTTTTTGGACTGGCTGCTGATGTACTTGGTAGAAAAACATCCATACCAAGAGTGACATTTCTTATAATTACGGGAATAATACTTGGTCCATCTGTATTAAACATCCTTCCAAAACATTTTGTAAATAACTGGTTTGAAACTATTACAATTATTGCTCTTGGGATGGTAGGGTTTTTACTTGGTCAGCAGTTTACACTCAAGTCATTAAAAGATATGGGTAAAACTGTATTTTCTATAGCTATTGGAAAAGTACTATTCGCATTTTTATTTATATCTATTACACTTGTTTTTTTATTTAATATCCCCTTTGAAGTATCACTTATACTTGCAAGTATAGCAACTGCCACTGCTCCTGCTGCTGTTTATGAAACAGTCAATGAATTAAAAATAGATAATAAATTCAGTAAAAAACTTTTAGCAATAGTTGCATTTGATGATATATTGGCTCTTTTTTTATTTAGTTTGGTATTGGCATTTGTAGGATTTAACAATGGATCAAGTGATACAAATATCATAGCAAATGGTTTTTATGAGATATTTGGAAGTATAATTTTAGGTTTTATTTCAGGTTATCCGGTTGCAAAGATCACAGGGAGACTAAATGGAGGAGAACCTTTAATGGTAGAAGCATTAGGAAGTGTGTTTATAATGTGCGGAGCTGCCATTATGCTTGGTCTATCCCCTATTCTAACTACACTTGCACTTGGAAGCTCTGTAGCTACTTTTGCATCCCATCACTCTACACCGTTTCATGCCATTAAAAATATAGAGTGGCCCTTTATGATACTTTTCTTTTTACTTGCGGGAGCATCTTTAGATATAGCAGCATTATTAACTCTTGGTAGTATAGGCATTGTATATATATTTATGAGAATATTGGGAATATATATAGGAGCAAAAATTGGAGCAAAAATCTCTAATGCAAATAAAAATATACAAAACTACATAGGGCTGGCACTTATACCACAAGCTGGAGTTGCCATAGGTATGGCACTTATGGCATCACATAAATTTGAACAATTTAGTTCAATAATACTTCCCATAGTTTTAGGAACAACAGTATTTTTTGAAATAATAGGACCCGTTGCTACAAGATATGCATTAAAAAAAACCAGAAAAGATTAGATTATCTTTTCAAGATCTGCACTTTTTAATTCAGTCAATACCTTCTCTAATTCTTCATAAACTTCACCTATCTGCTCAAGGTTATACTCTAGTTCAAACTCGTTTAGTATCTCGTATAATTTTACAGCACCTATATTTCCACACAAACCTTTTAAAGTATGTATATCCCTTTGAAAATTATCATTATCACTAGTATCAAATCTTTTATTTTCATAATCAGTAATAAATCTTTTTATCACTTTTAGATAAAGAGCTTTATTTTCCCCCATATGATATAAACCTTTTTTCATATCTACTGTAGTTAACTCTTCATTTGAATTGTTTTTATTTGTTATATTATTGTTTTCTAAATATTTTAACAATATAGAGTAAAGTTTATCTATCTCTATAGGTTTGTTTATATGATCATTCATACCAAAAGAGATACTTTTATCATGATCTTGCACCGTCGCATTTGCAGATAATGCAACTATTGGTATATCACTTCCTAGTTTTCTTATCTGACTTGAAGCCTCATACCCATCCATTATCGGCATTTGAATATCCATAAGTATCAAATTGTATTTATCTTCATTTTTCTTAAACAGATCAAGAGACTCTTGCCCGTTAGATGCTATATCAATATCCAAATTAAAATTCTCAAGTAAAGAGCATATAATCTCTTTATTCATCTCATTATCTTCAACAAGCATTATACTCATTGGTTTCAATCTATTCAACTTATCTTTTAGGTCATCTAATGTATCTGCAGAATCATTTTGTGCTATAGATCTCTCATCACCTTTAGGAAGAGTAATATAAAAATTAAACTCACTACCGACTCCAAGTTCACTTTTTACACTAATCTCTCCATCCATAAGCTCAATAAGCTGCTTACTTATAGATAAGCCAAGCCCTGTACCACCATATTTTCTAGTTGTACTTACATCTGCTTGGGAGAATGACTTAAATAAGTTTAGCTGTTCCTCTTCACTTATACCTATACCGCTATCTTTAATACTAAAATTAACTACATCATTACCAAGATTCTCTATAGATATCTCAATACCTCCATCTTTGGTAAATTTAATAGCATTATTTATAAGATTTATCAAAACCTGACCAAGCCTTAAAGGATCTCCATAATATAAAGGGTTTTGATTATCGTATTTTATTCTGTAAGAGAGACCTTTCTCTTCTGCTTTAAATTCAGTAAGATTCTTTACATTATCTATAACTTGTGCTATATCAAAATCAATAAACTCTATCTTTAACTTTCCAGCTTCTATTTTTGAGAAATCTAAAATATCATTTATAATATTTAAAAGATTATTTGAAGCTGTTTCAATCTTATTTACCAAATTAAACTGCTTATCATCAAGAGTAGTTTCTTTTAGAAGATTTACCATCCCTGTTATACCGTTCATAGGGGTTCTTATCTCATGTGACATATTGGCTATAAAACTTGACTTTGCTTGTGTCGAGTGCTGAGCTATCTGCTTTTGCTCTTGTAGTTCATTTAGTGATTTTTGTAATTTTAGTTTGGTAATTTGAAGATTTTTGTTCGTTTTTGTTATATGTTTTGTTTTAATAGCAAGTTTTGCATGTGATTGTATCATAGAGCCGTGTACAGCTTTTTGATCAGTTATATCAACTAAAATAGAGTACTTAACATCTCTACCGTCAGGCCAGCTTATTATCTCATCATAAGACTTTAACCATCTATCATCAGTCTCATCAAAAAATTCACAAGTATATTTTTCCTGACCGTGATTGTCTCTTTTTTTAAGATCGTGTATACTACACCAGCTGCATATCTCATCTTTTCCATAAAGTTTTTCCCAACAATATGTTTCAAAAGGTGCATACATATTGGACAAGGCAGCCTTATTTGCATATACTACTTCATAAGTTTCTATATCAACTGCATAAGCACCAAAAGGTATTACATCAAGCAATGCCTCAAATAATTTATTTTCTAACATATATTAAATCCTGAACTTTATTCTGTTTTTACCTTGCTTTTTTGCTAGGTACATCTGCTTATCAGCATCATCTAATACTTGGTCAATAGTTTGAGTATCATCCTCTTTAGAGCTTAGTCCTATTGAAACAGTACATTTTATACTTTGTTCATCATGTAAAATATTTAAAGCCTCTATATCATTTTTGATCCGGTCAAGTTTTGATATAACATTGTTTTTACAACTGTCTGTCATAACTATAGCAAACTCCTCACCACCTAACCTTCCAAAGATATCACTGTCATCAAGATTTAAAACTACTGTTTTAGTAAACATCACAAGTACTTCATCCCCTGCTTTATGACTATAGTTGTCATTTAAGAGTTTAAAATCATCTATATCCATCATAGCTATATAGATGTTATCTTCTGATTTAAGCTTACTGTCCCACAACTTTTCAGTAAGATCAAAAAAATTTCTTCTGTTATTTATACCTGTTAAAAAATCTTTTTGTGCCATCATCTCAAGTTTTGCATTGGCTTCTTTTAGTTTTTTAGACTGAATAGCAAGTTTTGTATGTGTTTTTATCATATCAGCTTGGATCTCTTTTTGTTCTGTTATATCAACAGAGATAGAGTACTTTACAGTTCTTCCGTCAGGCCATTTAACTATCTCATCATAACTTTGAAGCCAGCTGTCCGTAACTTCATCAAAGAAAGTTGTTAAAAGTTTTTCACTTTTATATAAAACTTCTCTCTCTTTTAACTTGGGTATAGTACACCAGCTACACACCTCCTCTTGACCAAAAAGCTTTTTCCAGCAAAACTCTTCCCTTGGTGCATACATACTCTCTTGCATAAGTTTATTAGCATATACCACCTCATATGTATTTATATCAACTGCATATGCTGCAAAAGGTATCACATCAAGCAATGCTTCAAAAAGCTTATTTTCAGTCATTAAATTATCTCCACTTTATATTAGATCTTCATCTAAGATCTCAATATCATCATCTTGATCTTCAACTGCATACTCTATAAATACTTCACCAATAGATGCAGCCAATTTATCCTCTGTAATAGGCTTAAGCATATAACCAACAGCACCAGCTTGTATAGACTTTATCACCATATCTTCTTGCCCATGAGATGTTACCATAATAACTTTAGCTTCAGCATCACCGCTTATTATATGCTTTACTGCTGTTATACCATCCATATCAGGCATAGTAATATCCATAGTCACAAGATCAGGCTTCTTAGAGTTATATGCATCTATAGCCTCTTGACCATTTTTTGCACCATATACCACATTGTGACCAAGTTTCTCTAAAAGTTTTGTAATTTTCTTTCTAATAATCAGTGAATCATCTACAATTAAAACATTTAACATTATCTATATCCTTTATTTTTGTTTATTATAATTTTTATTTATTTTTTACTTTATTGAGTCTTCAGAACCTACGGCACTTATACTCATAGTTCCATACTCAGTGACAATATTTGCACTTACTATTTTTGAGTTTTTATATCTTTTTATATTTGAAGCATCATTTATTGTAATAGGAGGTGTTATCGTCACACCTTTTCCTCTACTTGGGAAAGTTGGAAGAGCAAGACCTATAATAGTATTGATAGTTTCACCTGATACACTGTCAAGCACCTCTTGCAACTCTTCATCGTCAACCTCTTCCCCATCCATAAACAACTCTACAAGATGATCTAAAAGAGCTTTCTCATAACTTATCACAACCATCATATTCAAGTTTCCACCTGTACCTATCATAGAGGTATAATCTTTTAATAAAAGCTTATCTGGATTTAATTCATCTATCTCTACAGAGCTTATATTCATCTCCATATCTTCACTTAAGAACAATTTTGTTTGAAGTATTAACGCATCTAATATCATCTATTTCCCTTTATAAAAATTATACCGGTACTACGAATTCAATCGTAGTACCCTTATATTGTTGTGAGTTAATATTGATCACACCGTTTAGCTCATCAAGTTCATGTTTAACAGCAGACATACCTACACCTCTTCCTGAGGTTTGAGTAATCTCATCTTTTGTTGTAAATCTATCTTCAAAGATAAGCTGTTCAAGCTCTTTATTTGTTAATTTATCTACATCTATACCAAGCTGGACTGCTTTTTGTTTTATCTTTTCTATATCCAGCCCTGCACCGTCATCTGCAACTACTATGTATAGATTGTTATTTTCTTGTTTTATAGTACAAGTTATAGTACCTATCTCATCTTTTTCTATCTCTGCTCTTTCATCCATAGACTCTATTCCATGATCTACACTGTTTCTAAAAACATGCACAAGAGATTTTATAAAAGGTTTTATATTGTCATTTACTTTTAGCTCTTTATCTACTATTATCTCTAAAGGATAAATAGCTTTCCCGATCTTTTGACTTAATTGATCAACAAGTTTGGTATATGAACTAAACAGACTATAAACAGTTTTGTTTTTTAAACTTTTTATATCATTTACAACTGTTTCATACTCTTCTAACTCATCATGTCTTTTTGCTATTTTAACTATCTTGTCCTCTATTTGAGATATAGTCTCCTCTTTTACGGTTAGTTTTCCTCTTTGGGTAAAGATTTCATCACCTAAAACATCTTTTATGATATCAATATCTTTAGCAAGCCAAGATTCAAAATCACTGTTTTTGATAAGAGCTATTAAGTTTTCATTACTATTATTTTGGTTTGTTATAGCTTCACTTAATGATGATTCTAGTTTATGAAGATTATTTACAAGATACTGCATCTCTTTTTGTGAGAATAGACCTTTAAAGGTATGGATGATTCTATATACTTCTGTTGCATTATGCAGTGGTGTCTTATCTATATCAACTAAATTCTCTTTTGAATTTATTAGTTCTAAAAATTCATCATACAGTTCTAAGAACTCATCAGTATCACTTACAACAGCAACTATCATTTTTAAGATATTCTTTTCTCTGTTTATCTTTTTTTCAAGTATCTTTTTAGCTGTTATATCTGTTAGTATCAACATATACTGATTATTATCAACTATTTTATACTGTACATTTATAGCTTTTTTGTTGATGATAAATTCACTTTGAAGTAAAGATATGATTGTTTTTACTTTTAGTTTATTTGTTTCTGTTAATAATGACTTTAAAGTCTCAATAAAGAAGCTTTTCTTTTCACTGTTACTAAATAAAATATCAGCTATATTTTTACCCGAGATATCTTTTTTAAATATATTTATACACTCTTTAGAGAATTCACTATCTATTATAAGGTCACTTCCAAAAGACAAAAATCCTTGGTCTGCATTGTTTAAAAGTGTTGTTACTTTTTTTGTTTTTTGTTCTATTTTGTGTTCTAGGTTTGTATTGAGTTCATATATCTCTTCATGAAGTTTAGCACTTACGCTTATATTTTCATTTAACGAGTGTGCCATAGCCCCAAACTCATCTTTTGATTTTATATCTATCTTGTTTGTATGATCTTTTTTATTTTGCAAGAACATAAAAAAGTCATCTAGTCCAGTATGAAGTTTTTTAAGCGGTTTGTTTACAAACTTTATAAGAAGTACAAAAACCAAGACCAAAATAGATACTAAAGAACCTAAAACTATAAGCAGTTTTTTCATATTTGACTTTTCTTTTTGAAGATCAATCTCTTTATCAAAATTCTCTATTGTTTTTTTTGTTTCATTTTTTAATTTATCTATCTGTTCTCTTATTAATGATTCATCATAATAGAGCTTTATCTTTCCTATTTTTTCAACACTATCACCTGAACTAAAAACAACATCTTTTTTTAATTGGATATATTTTTTAAACTCTTTTGGCATTGTATCTTGAAATACAACCTTTCCATCTTTCTTTAAAGCGATTAAAAATGTTTCATTAACTGCACTGTCCCAAATATCAACAGCCATAACACCATCTTTGTTAAGATCGAAGATCAAGCTTTCTTTTAAACCTTCATGATCAAAGTTCAATAAAAAACCTGCTGAATTTTTCGCTATCATACTTAAACTATCTTGCATCTGAACTTTGTTTAAATTTAGTCTCTCTTCTAGTCTTGAGTCTAAAGCGTCCATCGCTTTGTTTAAGTTATATACACGAATATCATTGATAAGTTTATTGTCACTTTGATTGAAAAGTAAAGATGAAGCTGTAAATATTAGAATTATTACAAAACTTAATATCAGCAGTACTTTAAATATTATACTCTCTTTCACTTTTATCCTTATTTTATATTTTATTAATACTTTTCAAGTATTTTAGCATAGATACCATTTTCTTTTATAACATCTAGTGCTTTTTGCCATTTATTTATAATAGCATCCTCTGTATCTTTATTAAAAGCGAAATAAAGCTCACCCTCTTTTAAAGTATAAATAATTTCATATTTACTTGTATCAAATCCCTCCATTTTTGCATTTGCAAAAGCTACACTTATATTATAAGAGAACATATCTATTCTGTTATTTTCCATTTTATTAAATGAGATATTAATAGCATCAGTACCTTTTACATATTGAATATTGTTTTTATCTACACCATTTTCAAGTAAAAGCATCTCCCCCACATCTTTTAAAACAGCACCAATTTTATAATTGTTAAAATCAGACATCTTTTCTATCTTTATTTTTTTACTTTTTGGTGCTATTACACCAACTTTTGATTTTACTATAGGACCAACCCATTTGAACAATTTTTCTCTTGATGTTGTTCTAGTGGTAGCAAATACCATGGCATTTTTCTTTTTTTGTGCGATTGTATATGCTCTTGACCAATTTGTAAGTTTTACATCATCTATGGAACTAGTTGATCTCATCTGTTTTAAAATTGCATCCAAAACCTCTACAGATATACCTTTTAGTTCACCATCCTTTTTATAGTTATAAGGGGGATAGTGCTCTGTGTACATATTTATCTTCTGATCTTGTGCCGCATATAGATTAACTATTATAAAAATAATAAAAATAATATTTTTCATCAATTATCCTTCTGTCAATTTAAACTTAAAGATTTTATATACAAAAAGTGATGAAGTAGTGAATATTTCAATCAATATAATCAATACATATTATTTCTTGTATTTATTTAGTATATTTTCTATCTCTCCACTTTCTTTCATCGATCTAATCACACTGTTAAATTTTTTCTCTAAATCCTTCAAAAAAGGATAGTTTTTATCTTTTAAAGTAAAGCCGATATGACCAAAATTCTCTTTTGCTTTTTGACCTCTTTTTATATTATTGAAAAGTGAAGTATCTATTAGCTGATCATTGATATAAAAATCTGCTTTATCTTTGCTGACTCTATTTAGACAAGCCTTATTGTCATTTGCTTCTATTAGTTTTATCTTCCCTTCTAAAACTGCTTTTGCAAACTCATCGCCACCCAATACTGCCGTACCGAATCCTCTGTTTAAACAAGCTGTTAATCCATAAAAATCTTTAGGGTAGTTCTTATGAGCGTTAAGAGTACCTTCTTTTGCAAAAACAATACTTTTTTCAGAAAGTATAGGTTCTGAAAATTTTGTCCAGCTTCTCCTTTTTTCAGAATAGTAAGGTGGGAAAAAACCAATAGTCTTACCGCTTTTTGTCATAGATATAGCTCTTTTGTATGCCATCATATTTAATTTTAGATCATAATCTTTTAATTGACTAAAAGCTGACTTTAAAATATCAACATAAACACCTTTTGCCACACCATTTTCTTCATAAGAGTAAGGGGGATAACTTTTGTCTCCTGATAACTCTACAACTTGTGAACCAAATAAAACACTGCTTAATAAAAAACAAATTGCGAAAAGCTTAAATCTCATATATATCCTTATTTTAAAAATATGCTAACTATATAATAAGAAAAATTAATACTTTATTATATTTTTAGAAATATTGACTTTTTATCACAAAATACTGACATACTGTAGTGGATAAATTGCAAGTAAATAATAGTTATCATTAAAATTAATATAATAATAACTTTGTATTTGATAAAATCAACAAAAATAAAAGGACTTGATATAAAATCAAAAATAATATTTTTATCCAAAGGTTTAATTGGAGCAGTAGTTGTATTGATGCTTATAGTATTATCTAAAACTGATAATTATTATATTGCAGGATTGATACCTCTATTTCCATCATTTGGAATACTTGCTCATATTATTGTATATAAAGACAGGGGCATTGATGCACTTAAAGAAACTATACTGTTTGGAATATTTTCAATCATACCTTATTTTCTTTATTTGATCGGTATATATTATTCTATTTTATATTATAATTTTTTCACATCGATACTTATAGGTATACTTTTATGGATAATCAGCTCAATTATCTTGATAAAAAGCTGGGATTTCATCTGCAGTAAACTTGGATATAAAGAGATATTAGTCCATGAAAATACTAAGGATGTAGATTGATTTATATAAAAAGCTTTCTTGGTGCGGCTATTGTTTGGCTTTTGATGGCTATATCAAAATCCAAAAACTATTTTATTGCAGGGCTTGTACCGCTTTTTCCAACATTTGGACTTATAGCTCATTTTATAGTTTTTTATGAACAAGGAACAAATGAACTAAGAGAAACAGTACTTTTTGGTATTTTTTCACTAATACCATATCTGGTATATTTAGTTCTTATGTTTATATTTATAGAAAAACTTGGTATAAAACGCTCAATGGTTATAAGTATTATCGGCTGGTGCCTAGTTGCACTTATATTAATAAAATTATGGTAGAACAACAATGAATATTAAAAACTTAACAAATATGAAACAACTTGAAAACGAATTTCTAGATATAGAATACTCTGATAAAGAAACTTCTTTTTATTTAGTAATAAAAGCTAAAAAAGAAAATAAATACTTAAACATAGAAGAGATATACAAATTACTATATAATCATTTAAATAATCATCTTAATAAAGATATAGTACTAATAACAAATCACAATGAACTATTGGATTTATTAGAGGTTGTATACAATGCTCTTGGATTTGAGGTAGTTGAAGAAAATGA
>JAYEKV010000096.1:0-6212 GCA_034716855.1 Campylobacterota bacterium
CAGTACCATCTGAGATGTTAGATGTGGTTATAGTTGTTGGTGGTATAGATAGTGTTCAAAATGTATATGATCAAAAGCTTATAGATTATCTTGATAAACTAAACTACTCAAATATTGTTTATGTGGGTAGTTCAACACAACATAAATTTTTAAATGACAATATCTCAAATCTTGTAGTTCTGCCAAATATCATAACAGATAAACTAAAGATGAGAGAAGATGAACTAAAAGAGTATCTTACTAATCTTTACCAAGCTGATATTATGGGTAAGGAAGATATCAAACATCTATATGAGATTACATCAAATCAGATATATTCAACACCTTATATAGTAAATAGATCATTGCCTCTTATCAATACAAAACTTGATGTTGCTGATCCTTTTATTGTTGTAGATATAGGTGGGGCAACTACAGATATCCACTACTCAAAAGATTTGGTTCAAGATAATATCATAACTGAAAATGAATATGACAGACTTGTATTTAAAAAACTAGGTGTATATAAATCAAGAGAATCATTGATCCATACAGCAAAAAACAATGAGTTCGTTTATGAGCTTCTAGCACACCTAAACACAACGGAAAATATGCTTGATGAGAAAGGTGACGATGCAACAGTACTTTTAATGCAACTAGCAATCTTCCTAGTTCTTTATAAAGTTTCACATCAACATAAAGCATATTTAAATATTCATCTTGATACACTAAACTCTATAGTATTAACAGGTGGTATCACAAAAGTTTTAAATGAAGAGCAGATGAATGATATTGTTCAATTCTTCTATAAAAAAATATTGAATTTCCACACACATCCAAAAATCGTAGTTGATAAAGATTATGCGATCTGGACACTTGGAATGGATAAATAAGGATAAAATATGTCTATAAATAGTATTAGAAACCTTGTAGTTGTAGCTTCTCAAAAAACACCTAATAAAGTGGCTTTAATTGATAAGTCAGGTAAAATGACTTATGGTGAAGTATATGAAAAAGTTAATAAACTTGCAACTTATATAAATACTCTTGATCTTCCAAAAGGAAGTAGAATAGGTATCTACTCAAATAAGAATAGTTCTAAAGTTGTCTCTATACTTGCGGTTCTTTCAACTGAATATATTTTAGTTCCTATTACAAAGCTTCTTAAAGCTGAACAGGTTGAGTATATCATAAAAGATTGTGATATATCTTGTATGATAACAGATGAACAGAAGCTTAAAACATTAAAAGAGACTTCATTTGATGGGAAAATAATTACTGTTGAGTCTTGTGATAAAGAGCTTGTATCTTTTGAAGAGATCTATAAATGTTTTAAAGCTGATTATGATTGTGATATAAAAGGTCATGATAATGCTGTGATCACTTATTCTTTTGCATCTAGCGGTTTTCCTAAAGGTGTGGTTATGTCACATAAAAACCTTATAGATGGGGCAAGGGTTGTAAACAGCTACTTGAATATAAAAGAGGATGATGTTCTTAGTGGTCTTTTATCATTTAGTTTTGACTATGGACTAAATCAGATATTCACATCATTTTATGCAAGAGCTACATTTGCTATACATACTTTCTTTACACCAAGTGATTTCTTCTCCCATATTTTAAGAGATAAAGTAACTGTAATAGGGGCTATGCCTGTACACTTTAGTCTTATGTTTGATGAAGACCCGCACAGACTTCCTAGCAGCAAACAGCTTGAAAATGTAAGGGTTATAACATCTTCAGGTGCAAATGTAACAGCATCAATGATTGAGAAGATCCAAACATATTTTGTAAATGCTTTGTTTTACTCTATGAGCGGTCACACAGAAGCTTTTAGATCGGCGTACTTAGAACCAGCTCAACTTCAAATAAGACCAAACTCTATAGGTAAAGCTATCCCAGATGTTGAACTATATGTTGTAAATGATGAAGGGTATGAGTGTAAACCAAGAGAGGTTGGACAACTTATCCATAGAGGTGCAGGTATCTATAAAGGGTTCTGGAACTCTAAAGAGGATACTAACTCTAAATTTAAAAGTATCAGTATCTTAGAAAATGTTATTGACCTTCAGCAGGGACTTACAGATGAGGTTGTTGTTGCAACGGGTGATTATGTATATAAAGATGAAGAGGGTTATATATTTTTTGTTTCTAGACATGATGATATGATAAACACAGCAGGTTATAGAATAAGTCCTGTGGAGATCGAAACAGTTGTTTATAACAATATCCCACAAATAAAAGAGTGTGCAGTATTTGGAATAGACAATGAAAAAATAGAAGAGGAGATTGTATTAGTTTACAGCGGTACTACAGAACTAGCTAAAAATGAGATAATCTTTGAACTAAAAAAGCATCTTCCATCTTATATGATCCCTTCTCAGATAATATTTAAAGCAAATATGCCTATGATGATTAGTGACAAATCAAAGATAGATAAAAAAGTTTTAAAAGAAGATATATTAAAAAACTATTAAAAGGCTAAATTTCTAAAAACTTCTGAAATGTAGGTAGTTTTTTTAACATATTTAACCTTACTAATATAATAACACATTATATTAAAATAGTAGTTGTAGATACCTTATTAAGCCCATAATTACAGTCTTTGTAATGATTTTATTTAGTGCAATATTTTGTTATATTATCTAATGCATTTTATTATATTAATTCCTTAACATAATGGCGTTGCAGGGGGCATCAATTTTTAATAAAATTTTATTCAAATCGTAAAAAAAGAAATTTGGAAGTTCTAAAAGTTGTTTTAGAGGTTCCATAAATATAGGTCATAATATTCAGTTAAATATTGGTAGAATATCCTTAAGTGTAATAATTACATAATTTATTAGTAGGAGAAAAATATGAGTAAAATGATTAAGATAGGTGCTGCTTTAGCACTAACTATGACTATGTCTTTTGGTGAAACTAAGGCTGATGCTAAGGCACATGTAGAAGCAGGTGTTGAACATTGTAAAGCTGTAGGTATTGCACAGTGTATTAAAGATTTTCAAAAACCAGCAAGTAAATGGGTAAAAGGTACTCTTTATATTTGGTCGAATGATCTTGATGGTGTAATTACAGCACATCCTATTAAACCAAAACTTGTAGGTAAAAACCTTAACAAATTAAAAGACAAAAATGGTGTTGCCTTATTTGCTGAATTTAATAAAATGGTTAAAGCTAACGGTGAGGGTTGGGTTGGATATGTTTGGGCACATCCAGTATCAAAAAAACCTGCGGATAAACATTCTTTTGTAAAAGGGATTGGTGAAAATCAATTAATTGGTTGTGGTGTTTATATTAACGATGAAGCAAAATAATTAAGAAATCCTATTTAGAGTTTCTTATTATTTCTCTCGTTCCCACTCTCCTGAGTGGGAATGTTAAATTTGTTTATATTAGAGATAGTTTGTTATCTTTAACATAAGTGAATAATAAATTCAGAATTAAAAAGGAAAGAAATGTTTGGAATTAAAAATTTAAAAATCGGTACAAAAGTTGTGGTTGCACCACTAATAGCAATAGTATTTTTACTTGTATTGGCAATATTCTCTAACAATGCTTTAAAATCTAATGAGCATGCACTAGATGAAATTGTAAATAAAAAGTTTGAAATATATAAGCAAAATGCCAGTTTACTGTCTAATGTTAATTTATATAATAGTATTTTATATAAAGTATTTAATTTTACATCAAATAACTATTCTCAAAAATTAATCGATGAACAAATGAAATTACTGCAAGATTTGGGTGATACAATTGATAAGCAATTTAAAAAGATTTCTACTCTTAAGTTTTTAGATAGTGCAGAGAAGAAATTATTTAAAGAATTAGATAAAGATTTAAAAGAATACAAAAGTGCTGTTTTTGATGCATTGGATATGCTATCTGTGGATGTAGGTATGGCAACACCAATGCTATCAGTTACAGATGACTCATTTATAAAAATAAATAAAGTATTATCTGATATTAGTAAAGATACTGATAAAGATAATAATGAGGCATATGAAGAAGCTATAACTGATACAGATAATACATTATATACATTATATATTTTAATTGTTATTGCATTGCTTTTATCTATAGTTACAACTATAGTTGTAGGAAAATCAATTACTACACCATTAACAGCATTTCAAACTGGACTTATTGGTTTCTTTAAATATCTTAATAAAGAATCTTTAATTACAGAAACATTAGATGATAAATCAACTGATGAAATAGGTACTATGGCAAAAGTTGTAAATGAAAATATAATTAAAACAAAAACTTTAATAGAACAAGACCAAGCACTTATAGATGATGTAAAACGGGTAGTTGAAGCAGTTAGATCTGGAGTATTACATAAGCATGTTGAAAAAGATACATCTAGTGGTTCACTACATGAACTTAGAGTAATATTTAATGAGATGTTAGATGTAATGGCAGCAAATATATGTGGTGATATAAACAAAGTTAAAGTTGCTTTAGATGCATTTCAAAAATTAGATTTTACACATAGAATTCAAAATCCTACAGGAAATACATCTCAAGGGCTTAATTCATTAGCAGAAATTATTAATAAGATGTTAATTGAAAATAAATCAAATGGTTTAACTTTACAAAATAGTTCAAATTCGCTTTTATCAAATGTAGAAACATTAAATACAGCATCAAATGAAGCAGCAGCATCTTTAGAAGAGACAGCAGCAGCACTAGAAGAGATGGCTTCAAATATTGCTAATAATACAAATAATGTTGTTCAAATGGCAAGTTATGCATCTGAAGTTACTTCATCAGTAGAAACTGGTCAAAATCTAGCATCAAAAACAACAACTGCTATGGATGAAATAAACCATGAAGTAACAGCAATTAGTGATGCGATTTCAGTAATTGATCAAATTGCTTTCCAAACAAATATTCTTTCTTTAAATGCTGCTGTTGAAGCGGCAACTGCAGGAGAAGCTGGAAAAGGATTTGCAGTTGTTGCACAAGAAGTACGAAATCTAGCATCAAGAAGTGCTGAGGCTGCAAATGAGATTAAAGCTTTAGTTGAAAATGCAAATACCAAAGCAAATGAAGGTAAAAAAATTGCAGATGATATGATAACAGGATACACAGGTCTAAATGAAAGTATCTCTAAAACGATAGAATTAATTTCAGATGTTGAAACAGCATCTAAAGAACAACAAAATGCAATAGTACAAATCAATAATGCTGTAAATCAACTAGATCAACAAACACAAGAAAATGCAAATGTAGCAGGTGCAACAAAAGATATAGCACAACAAACACAAAACATAGCAATGACAATTGTTGAAGATGCAAATGAAAAACAATTTGTAGGTAAAGAAAGTGTAAAAGCTAAAGATATTGGAAATAATATATCAAGTCCACAATTAATAGCTAATAAACCAGTCCAAACTAAACAATTAAAAACAGCTTCTGTTGCTGCAAAAAAACCTGTAGTTACAAAAGCTACTAATGATACAGATGAATGGAAAAGCTTTTAATACCTCGACCCTTTGGGTCGAAAAACGCTACAATGTGTTATGAAAAGTGAACATATCTACAAAAGTTATAATAAAACACTATTACTGTATCACTTGGTATTCCCAGCTAAATATAGAAAAAAAGTATTCAATAAAAAAGTCGATAAAACATTAAAAATAGTATGTGAAGAGATAAGTTATAGATATGAGATAAACTTCATAGAGATCGGGAATGATGAAGATCATATACACTTTCTAATTCAAAGTGTACCAATACTAAGTCTAAGTTCAATAGTGACAACAATCAAAAGTATTACAGCAAAAAAGATTTTTCTATATCATCCAGAATTAAAAGAAGAACTTTGGGGTGGTTCACTGTGGACTAGCGGATATTATGCAAATACTGTAGGACAATACGCAAACGAAGAGATAATAAGAAAATATGTAAAGAATCAAGGTAAAAAATATAATAAGATACATCAAGGTGAATTGGACTTAGAGATGTAGTCCAAAATACCTCGCTTTTAGCAACATCATCAAGATGAGCTAAAAGTTTCGCGTTTATTACGCGAAAGGGCTCTGTCACGAGGATTTTTATTATATTTTGGTATAATGATGGAAAAAGTATGAAGGATTGGCTTTGGCAGAAAAGCAAGATAAATACATTGAATATATAAGTGATTTTCTAAGTGGTGACTATGAAGAACTTAAAACAAATCTTGAAAAACTTTTAAAAGATTATCAAAGAAAAAGTAAAAGACTTGA
>JAYEKV010000097.1:0-6199 GCA_034716855.1 Campylobacterota bacterium
TTAAATAAAAAGGGATATATCTGCTGGTTTAAAACAATGTAACAATATGGAAACTGTATAAATCAAATAGGAAAATAAAATGATAAATATTTTAATAGTAGACGATGAACCAAACATATTAGATGTACAGCAAAATATTATTCAAAGATATTTTGATAAAAATGATATAAAAACTTATGAAATAGATACAGCTTTAAATGGTAATGAAGCAATAAACTTGATGAATGCAAAAGATTATAACTTACTTTTCTTAGATTATATGATGCCTGTAATGAATGGTATTGAACTGCTAGATAATATTAGGATTGCAAATGAAGACAAATATCAACCTTATATTTGTATGGTAACAGCCATGGGAACTCCAGATAATCTAGAAATATTCAAATCTAAAAAAGCTTCCTCTTATGTATTGAAACCTTTTAAGATTAATACAATTAATTTAATGCTTGACACATATATCAAACCATTTATTGAAAAAGAAAAAGAATCACTAGAAGTAGATGAGTTTATGGATTTTGATGAATTTGAAGACTTTGAAGACTTTGATGAATTTGATGAAGTTATAATTTCGTCAGAAGAACAAGAGATAATGCAGATAAATAATCTAAACCATAAAAAAGTTACTGCACAAGAGTACCTTAGAGATTTTGAAGACTTAGAGTATATACTTGAAGATATTAGTGAAATAGATGAAATGCTTAAAGAAATTGTGGAATCTTTAGATATTAAAACTTTTGAACATTATAAAAATGATATTAATACTGTAATGAACTTATATATTACTTTTTTAAGAAGTTTGTCAGATTTTGATAAATTGGCAGATACATTAGAAATGACAAAACGGTTAATAAACAATTTGGACTTAAATATAATTTATGAAAAAGAGCAAAAGTATATTATAGAAACAATAAGGGCAATACTTAATGATACATCATATTGGAAAGATACTGTATTCATTTATAAAGAAGCTATTGATGTATTTTATATAGGTGCTTCTAATTACAATAGTTATTTACAGCTCAAAAGCTTATTAAAATAAACTTGATAATTAGTCCTTCAGTAAAGTTGAAAAAATATTCGAGAGGGGAGTTATAGTTTCAAGTGATGCATCTTTTTTGTAAATCCTGTTTTGTTCATAGTGTTCCTTAGCATGGTTACTTAAAATATTGCTATTATACAAATATAACAATTAAAAACTAAAACTATTAATACCCGCAGGAAAAAAATCCCTTATGATCTTATTCAAAATGTATCCAAACAAGGGTACAAGATCACTATATAAATTATTTTATTTACTATGACCTTCTTTTATCTTCAAGTCAATTAAAAACTTGTAAGAGGCATTGATAGAAGTAAACTTATCTTTATCATCACCTTTATAAACATCAGGATGATACTTCTTTGCCATTGATCTGTACTGTTTTTTTATATCACTTTTTGTTAATTGATCGATACCAATATCGGACTCAAATAAATTCGCTATATGTTTTTTTATAATATCATCTTTTGAATAATTACCTTCACCGAATTGCTTTTTAAACTCTTCTTGTTCTTTTTGTTTATTAATTTGATTGATGATAAAGATATATATCCCATTATTTAAAAGTAATACTATCAAAAAGAAAAAAGCAAGACCAAATGATAAAAACACCCAGTTTAATATAAAGACAAATAGGAAAAGTTTATTTATCTGTTTTAAAACCTTAACTTGTTGTGCTTTTACAACTAACATATCTGGATTAAAATATCTTGTGATGATCACCATTTGAATAAATAAAAGTGTATATATTAAAGTGTTAAAAGAAAAAGAATATATTTCAATATCAAACCATGATATATAAATTACGGCAAATGAACTATAGATGAAAATAGAGTGCAGTTTATTTGCAAAACTATCCATAGTTTTATTAGGTATTCTACTTTTTCTAACAAATATTTTTTTTGTTATTAGAAAAAGTATTGAGAAAAATATCTTTAAAATTGTTTTTATTGTTTTTTTTAATCATCTGCTATCAAATTTTGCTTTTTTGTGTTTTACATATATTTCTTAAGAACTTCGGGTATCTCTACAGAACCATCTTCATTTTGATAATTTTCCATAATAGCTACAAGTGTTCTACCAACAGCTAAAGAGCTTCCATTTAAAGTATGGCATAGAACATTTTTCTTTCCATCTTTATATCTTATCTTAGCTCTTCTAGCTTGGAAGTCTCTAGTATTTGATATAGAGCTTATCTCTCTATATTTACCCTGACCAGGTAACCACACTTCAAGGTCAATAGTAGTTGCAGCACTAAAACCAAGATCACCTGTACAAAGCTGTACTTTTTGATGAGAAAGACCAAGAGAAGTAAGAAGATCACTTGCACAATCTACCATCTTTTCAAATATCTCTTGTGATTGCTCTTGTGTAGTGATAGCTACCATCTCAACTTTATCAAACTGATGCTGTCTTATGATACCTCTTGTATCTCTTCCTGCACTTCCTGCTTCTTTTCTAAAACATGGAGTGTAAGATGTAAGAAGCATAGGAAGTTCATCTTTGCTTACTATCTCATCATTGTAAAGATTTGTAAGAGATACTTCTGCTGTAGGGATAAGATATAGGTCTTCACCTTCAATTTTAAAAAGATCATCTCCAAATTTTGGTAATTGTCCTGTCCCTTCAAGAGCAGTAGTATTTGCCATAAATGGTACATACCACTCTTCAAAACCTCTTTGCCTATTGAAGTCTAAGAAGTAGTTTATAAGTGCTCTTTCTAGTCTTGCACCTATCCCTTTAAGTGCAGCAAATCTACTTTTTGCAAGTTTAACGCCTCTTGTAAAGTCGATCATACCGTTATTTTCACCAAGTTCCCAATGCTCTTTTGGCTCAAAAGTAAATGTTGGCTTTTCACCTATTGTTGTTAAAACAACATTTTCATCTTCACTAACACCAAGTGGTACATCTGAATCTGGAAGATTTGGAATACCCATGATAATTGAATCTATCTTCTCTTCATCTACTCTTACTTCATCTTCTAATTTTTGCTTTTGCTCTTTTAGTTCATCTATCTGTGCTTTTAGAGGGGTTATATCTTTACCCTCTTTTTTATATGCACCAAATTGACTTGAAAGCTGTTTTTGCTCTGCTTGCATACCTTCCATACTTTGTCTTTTAGCTTTAGTAGACATAGCTTCCTGTTTTAAACTCTCTAAAGTTTGCGTATCTACACCTTTTTTTGCCAATGATGCACTAACCCCGTCAAAGTCTTTCTCTAAAAGTTTTTTATCTATCATCTATTTTCCTATATCCTCTTTTATTTTTATTGTATTTTTTACTATATTACTTATCTCTTCTTTTTTTACAAAATCAGCACCCATACTTACGATAAACTGACTTGCTTCAGCAACGGTATAAGAGGTCTCTTTTACCTGACTTTTATCTACTATAACAGTATATCCACTTGTGGGATTTGGACTAGTTGGTACAAAAATAACCAAAACTCCGTCATATTTACTAAGTACATAAGCAGGTACCCAAAGATCTTTTTTAGGATACTCTACTAAAACAACCTCTTTTTTATCATCTTTGCTGTTTGGTTTAAAAAGTTCAGTGATCTTTTTAACGATACCGTATATATTTCTAATAGCAGGTACTCTATTTAATATATTATCTATTATAGAAATAACTAAAGATTTACCTGCTTTTTCTATGGAAGAGCCGATAATCGCCAAAGCCATCACAGTTGCAGATATAATAGCCAAGGTAAAGACTGCATTATTAGTATAAGATGAAACATAGTCAAAAAGATCTATACTTAATGTATGTACCCAAAATACAAGCTGAACTACCACTACAAAAGGTATCAATGCCAGTGAACCCACAAAAAGATACCTAAAGAACTGCTTCATCTTACTCTCCATAAATTTTAGGTATTATATCGAAAAAATACTAAGGATAAATTTTTGAGAATATTATCAGGAATACAACCAAGCGGTACTATACATATAGGAAACTACTTTGGTATGATAAAAAAGATGATCGAGTCACAGGATGACGGTCAAGGAGATAGAGAACTATTTGCTTTTATTGCCTCTTATCACGCTTTAACATCTGTAAAAGACAAAGAGTTTTTGCAAAAAAATATTTTTGAAGCGGCGGTTAATTTTTTAGCTCTTGGGATGGATCCGGAAAAGTCAACATTTTGGGTACAAAGTGATGTTCCAGAAGTACTTGAACTATACTGGATACTTTCAAACCATACACCTATGGGACTTTTAGAAAGAGCTCACAGCTATAAAGACAAAGCAGCAAGAGGTATAGCTACAAATCACGGGCTTTTCTCATATCCTGTTCTAATGGCAGCTGATATTCTTCTTTTTGATTCAAATATAGTTCCAGTTGGTAAAGATCAGATACAGCATGTGGAGATGACAAGAGATATTGCAAATACATTTAACAATACTTACGGTGAGATACTTACTATGCCTGAGTCAAAAGTAGATGACAATGTTGCAACTGTTCCTGGAACTGACGGTGCAAAGATGTCTAAATCATACGGAAATACTATAGATATGTTTGGATCTAAGAAAGCTACTAAAAAACAAGTGATGAAAATAGTAACAGACTCTAAAGAATTACATGAGGCGAAAGAATACAGCAGCTGTAATGTATATCAACTTTGTGAACTTTTTATGGATAATGACGAACTTTTAAATCTTCAAAAAAGATATGAAACTCCAGGAGAGGGTTACGGTCACTTTAAACTTGCACTTTTAGATAAGATAAATGATCATTTTGCCCCTTACTCACAAAGAAGAGAGCATTATATGAATAATCCGGATGAAGTAAAAGAGATCTTAGCTAACGGAGCTAAAAAAGCTAGAAAAGTAGCTCAAGAAAAGATGAAAATCATAAAAAATGCAGTAGGACTAAACTACTAATATAATATAAAGGATCTGTTTTGGATAGTAGATATAAAAATATACTTATCTCATTAGTTTTGGCACTTATGGGCTATTTTGGTGCGGGAATAGTATTTGATGAAATACAAGCAAGGTTAATAGGGGCTGTTGTATTTCTTGTAGCATTATGGACAAATGAAGCACTACCTTTGGGTGCTGTATCTTTGCTTCCTATTATATTGTTTCCATCACTTGAGATACTGGGTACTGCTGCAACTACAGCTAACTATTCCAAAACAATCATCTTCCTATTTTTAGGTGGATTTATGCTTGCCATTGCAGTTGAAAAAATTGGACTTCATAAGGTTATAGCCCATAAACTTCTAAATATCTTCCCATCAAGTTCAAGAGGTATTATATTTGCCTTGGCAGTAACTTCAGCTTTTTTAAGTTCCCTTCTATCTAATACTACAACGGCACTTTTACTTATGCCTATAGCATTATTTTTAACAGAAAATACAAAACTAAAGATCAGGCTTGTTTTGGCTGTAGCTTATGGAGCTAGTATTGGTGGTATTATCACCCCAATAGGTACACCTCCAAACCTTATACTCATGGGCTTCTTACAAGATAACAATATAGAAGCTCTTACTTTTGTAATGTGGATGGCAAAAACTATACCATTGGCTGCTATTATGCTTACGATAGTCCCATATATTTTATCTCTTGGTGTTAATAATATAAAAGTTGAGCATGATATTCATCAACAAACAGAACTTACAACTGATCAAAAAAGATTATTAAAAATATTAGGTACTCTTGTGGTAGTTCTTTTTGTGAACTCATTCTTTAAAGTTAGTGAAGCAGGTATTTTACTAGCTTACGGTTTAGCTATGTTATTGCCAAATATTGGTTTTATGAAATGGGAAGATACGAAAAAAATACCATATGAGATCATCTTCTTATTTGGTGCCGGTTTCTCAATAGCTTCTGCGTTTGGTCATACTGGACTTGCAGAGTCTATCTCTAATCTTCTTTTAGGACTTACTGAACTTCACCCTGTAGTTCTTATACTTATAGTTGCATCTCTTATTACTTTTACAACTGAAGTTACGAGCAATACAGCACTTATATCTATAGCACTTCCTATTATCTATTCACTGGGAACGGCTGCAAATCTAGATACAAACCTTATACTTATGGTTGCTACTATTTGTGCTAGTTATGCCTTTATGTTACCTATAGCAACCCCTCCAAATGCAATTGCTATGAGTAGTAAAGTACTTACTATAAAAGATATGGCAAAATTTGG
>JAYEKV010000098.1:0-42135 GCA_034716855.1 Campylobacterota bacterium
TTATTAATAGAAGATGATATTGATCTTCAAAAATTAATCAGTGAATTTTTAAAAGACTATAACTACAGTTGTGATATTTTCTCCAATCCAATGGAGGCATTAAAAAAGTTTGGTTTAAATTATTCTAAATACTCTATAGTTATTTTAGATTTGGGTCTTCCTGGAATGGATGGCTTTGATCTTTTTAAAAAACTCAAAGAGATACGAGATATACCCATAATCATCTCAACAGCACGAGATGACATAGGTAATAAGATTTATGGTTTTGAGTTGGGTGCGGATGATTATTTATCCAAGCCGTATGAACCTAGAGAGTTGGTTTTGCGTATTGAGGCAACTTTAAAGCGATATACAAATACAACAGAAACAAAAATAAATGATCTGACCGTAGATAAAAAAGAGAGACGAGTATTATTAAAAGATCAAGAGATAGAGTTCACCAAAATAGAAGCAGAGATCTTTTTTTTATTTATAGAAAATATGAACAAAATACTTTCAAGAGAAGATATAGTAAATCAAACAACTTTAAAAGATGACACAAAAAACAGAACTGTTGATATGCATATCAGTAATATCAGATTTAAAATAGATGATGATTCAAAGCACCCAAGATATATAAAATCTGTATGGGGAATAGGATACAAATTAATAAATGACAATTAAACAAAGACTTTATGTTTCATTTTCTCTTATTCTATTTATAATAATTTTTATAATAGGAGTGTTCTTTTATGCTACTTTTAATCTAAATGAGATATATATCTCACAAAAACACAGATATGACCAAATAAGAAGTGTTGAAAAACTAAAAGAATATAACAATGCTTTTGCTTGGGTTGTGTTGGATATTATGACAGATAAAGATAAATTAGATATTGTAAAAGATAGACTCTTCAAAGCTGATAAGCTTTTTAAAAATATAAATTCACAAAATCTTGATATTGTAAATAATGCTGAAACTCAGAATGAAAAAAAGAATTTGATATTGATATTCTCATATTTTAAAAAAATAGAAAAACTTATAAATAAAGATCTTCATAATATTATTCAATATAAAACAGAAAAAGATTATAAATACTTTAATAAAGAGTTTGAAAAACTAAATAAACAAACAAATAAGCTTTTGAATGATGAGATTGACTTTTTACAAGGGAAGTTAGACCAAACTGAAAAGACCAAAGATGAATTTATAAATAAAATTAAATTAGAATTGATGTTTTTATTGTTTATCTCATTTTCATTATCCTTTATCATTTCAACAAAACTTATTCAAGAGATAAAAGTGATCCTTGATAAACTAAACAAGGGTGTTTTACAACTGTTAAGTAATGACGAGAATACTATCAAAGTGGATATAGGTAAAAACAACGAATTAAGTGAGATAACCTCTAACCTTAACAGTTATCTTGAGAAACAAGAAGATATTATTCAATCAAGAGAAGAGCTTTTGAGAAATATAAGTCATGAATTAAAAACACCTATAACAAAAGGTAAATTTCTGATTGAAAAGATAAAAGATAACAATGATGTTTTGGTAATAGAAAGTATCAATAATGTTTTTTATGATATTGAAGAACTTATAAGTAAACTTTTAGCAAGAGAAAAGCTGAATTTTACCACATTAAATATTTCTACATTTAAAGTTACAAGTTTGATATTAGAATCACTATCCAAACTTTCAATTGATGATGAATCAAAAGTAGTACTTCATATTAAAGATGATTTTACTATAAGCGGAGATAAATATTATTTAACTATAGCACTAAAGAATCTTATAGACAATGCTATGAAATATTCACAACACTATCCTATTGAGATAGAAGTAAAAGATAACAGACTCTCAGTTGCAAATAATGCAAAAAAACTTACAAATGACCTGATCTATTATATTCAGCCTTTTACAAGGGAACCAAATCAGCAGTTGGGTCATGGGTTGGGTCTTAATATTGTAAATAAAATTATTCAAATGCATCAGTTTGAATTAGATTATGAATATAAACATCCCCATAATATCTTTCATATTTCTTTTAAATAACAATCTCTTTTTATCTTTGTCAAGGATTTGTCAAGATATATCACCTTTGTAAATTGACAATATTTTAATATTATTTATTATAAAATAGTTTATATATTTATATATACAGGAGAGCAAATGAAATTATACGCACCATGGGAAAAGGCTTTTAATAAAATATCCACGCCTTTTGAACATTTTTTACATGCCCAAACTACTACAGGTTTAGTTTTAATGGTTATGACTATATTGGCATTGATATTGGCAAACAGCCCTTTACAAGAGAGTTATGTACACTTTTTTCATACTTATATCGACTTTAATGTAGGATCATGGGAACTTTCACACTCCTTGCATCACTGGATAAACGATGGTCTTATGGCTATCTTTTTCTTTATTATAGGACTTGAAATAAAAAGAGAGATATTAGCAGGTGAATTATCAAATATTAAAGTTGCAATATTGCCGATATTGGCAGCAATAGGTGGTATGGTATTTCCAGCACTTATATACTTTTCTATAAACTCAGGAACTGCAGGAGCAGGAGGTTGGGGAATTCCAATGGCTACGGATATAGCATTTGCTATTAGTGCCTTGGTATTATTAGGTAAAAGAGTACCTGCCGCACTTGTGACTTTTTTAGTTGCACTTGCAATTGTTGATGATCTAGGTGCCGTATTGGTTATCGCACTGTTTTATACGGATCAGATAAATACTTTAGCCCTTGGTTTGGCAGGAGTTGCTTTTTTAATAATGCTTGCATTTAACAGGTTTGGTATCCATGCTATTTTACCTTACTTTATTATTGGATTGTTTATGTGGTTTTTTATGCTTGAATCAGGTGTACATGCAACAATTGCCGGGGTAATTGCAGCTTTAACTATACCAACTAAACCAAAACGAGCACCAGTGACTTTTGTAGAGGATACTAAAGATTTGATCGATGAATATTCAAAATATCCAGTAGCAACAGATCATGTTATGCATGAGAAGCAAAAAGCCATATTGTTAAATATAAAAGATAAAATAGATTCTGTAGGAACTCCTGCTGCAAGACTTGAACATGATCTTCATCTTCCTGTTGCACTTATAGTTATACCTTTATTTGCATTGGCTAATGCAGGGATAAGTATAGACTTTAACTCTATTGGTAGTACAATTGTAGAGCCTGTATCTTTAGGAATAGTAGCCGGACTTATACTTGGTAAAGTGATCGGTATCTTTGGAGTATCATGGTTGGCAATAAAAATGAAAATTGCAAAATTACCTCAAGACAGTTCTATGAGTCAGATATTTGGTGTTGCATTTTTAGGAGGTATTGGATTTACTATGTCTATATTTGTTGCAGACTTGGCATTTATCAATAGCCCTGAGCTTATTTTTCAGGCTAAAGTTGGTGTCTTAGGAGCTTCTTTATTTGCCGGACTATTTGGATATTTTTGGCTTAGATTCGTAGCTAAAAGTAGTAAAGATTAATAGATTATTATTTGTAGATATGATAATAATAAAACTATCAAGTAATTGTCAAGAAATGTCACCTTTGTAAATTGACATTTTTTACATAATATTTGGATACTAAGAAATTCTAAAATTTAGAATAATAAGGTATATGTTATGATAAAAAGCACTGAAGAGAAAAATGTACTTGTAATTGATGACTATTGTGAATGCAGGATAAAGCCAAAACTTATCAGAGATGTAAAAACAGAAGCAGTTCTTGTATTTGCAAGAACTGCACTGGAGAGATTCTTTGAAAAATTAGATCAGAAAGATACTAAACTTTTATTGGGAGATGAAGAAACTACAAATTATATCTATGGTTCATTGCGTGATCTGTTAAAGGATCTGCAAAAACATGTGGTAAATGTAGAGTATCTAATAGAGTTGATACAAAATGCTAAAAAAAATCCAAGAAGTGTTGAGCTAAGGCAACTTGCTAAGTATGAGGAACCTCTTATCGATTATTATGATACTATGGCAAAAAGGATGGAGTATCATTTTCCACAAAAAATATCAGCTATACCTGAGTTTATCGTTATATGTGTATTGTGTAATTGGTTCTTGGAAGATGAAAAGCCAACCACATTATATCCATTTATAGGAAAATATGACTTTTTAGCATTAATTGAAAAATTTGAGATATATGCAAACAATGAAACAGATGACAAAAAAAAGCTTATTTGTGCAATGCAAACAGTATCTATTGATGTTGTTGAGGTATTGAAAAAGGCAAAATACAAGTTTAATAAAGATAGAGTTTCTAAAAAAAGAAAGAAAAGATAATGGACACTTCTAAAAAGGAGATTAAATCATGTTAGAGATAGTTATATTCACAATTCTAATATCCACGCTGTTGAATTTAGTTCTTAAAAGGTTTAATATTCCTACAATAATAGGCTATATAGCTACTGGTACTATAATAGCATACGGTTTTGATCTTCATAGTGCAGTACATAATCATGAATTAAAAGAGATAGCTGAATTTGGTGTCGTATTTTTAATGTTCACTATAGGGTTGGAATTTTCAATAAATCATCTAAAAAGCATGAAAAAAGAGGTGTTTTTATATGGTGGATCTCAGGTCATCATAACAGCCCTTATTTTTACTAGTATAGGAAATTATTTTTTTAATATAGAGATAAAATCAGCTATTATCATAGGTCTTGCTTTAGCTCTTTCATCTACTGCAATTGTTTTAAAACTATTGAATGAAAATGGTGATATAAATAAGATTTACGGTAGAAGAGTCTTGGGAGTTTTGCTATTTCAAGATATAGCAGTAATCCCTATTTTACTTATGATAACAATTTTTTCTAGTACAACAAGCTCAGTATCTTCACTGCTTATAGAAACTTTTATCGATGCAGTTATCTTACTTGCGGGATTGTATATAGCGGGAAAATATCTACTAGAACCTTTTTTACTGCAAGTTAGTAAAACAAAATCAAATGAGATCTTTATAAGTTCTATACTTCTTTTAGTTATGGGTAGTTCTTATATTGCCTATCTTTTTGGTTTTTCATACTCTTTAGGAGCTTTTGTAGCAGGTATGATGATAGCTGAAACACATTATAAGCATCAAGTTGAAGCTGATCTTATCCCTTTTAGAGATCTATTGCTTGGGGTATTCTTTATAACAGTAGGGATGCAGCTTGACTTTAAGATTATCTTTGAAAATATAAATACAATTGCTATACTATTGCCTACAATTATTGTTATAAAGATTGCTATTATATTTATAATTATGAGATTTTCTTCAATATCTAGAGATTCTTTTAAAACAGCTGTTTCTCTTTTTCAATTGGGTGAATTTGCCTTAGTGATTTTTGAATTGTCATTTGCAAGAGATTTAATAGATCCGACACTAGGACAAATATTGATAGTTACTGTTGTTATATCAATGATCATGACACCGTTTGTCATTAAAAATATTTCACAAATTGCAGATATAATAAATCAGGATGATAATAAAACTATAGAGTTAAAGGATATAGATACAAAGAAATTGAAAAATCATATTATTTTAATAGGTTACGGAAGACTTGGAAAGAGTATCTCAGAACTTATTAGACTAAACGGCGGTGAATTTATAGCTATAGAACATGATATCAAAACAGTAAAAGATGCTCAAAGTAAAGGACTCCCCGTAATATATGGTAATGCCTCTAAAAAAGATCTCTTAAAAGCTATAGGGATAGATGATGCATCTTCTGTTATTATATCTTTGGGAAACAGTAAAAAATTAACTCATATATGTGAGGTTGTTCATGAGTTGGCACAAGATAAAAAGACTATAGTAAAAGTAAATAAATATGAAGAGAAGGTATCTTTATCAGATTTGGGTTTATCTCATATCATTGTAGAAACAGAAAAAACAGCAAATGCTATGTATGAAGAGGCTATGAGTATATAGTTTAAAAACTCCGTTTATACGGAGCTTTTAAAAACTTGCCCATTCATCATCATCTTTTGATGCAGTTGTAGTTATAGGCTTAAGTTGCTGTTTTGGTGCACTTTTTATCTCTTGTTTAGGTTGAGGTCTAGATACCTTACTTGGTGTAGGAGTTGATTGTGTTAATTTAATATTTCTAGCAGTTACATTTTCCTGACCGTTAAATTTTTTACCGTTCGTACTTTCAATTACTAAGTTTGCAATAGTGTCTGCTTGTTGTGCTATCTCTTTTGTTTCATTGGCAATATTTGCATTTTGCTGTGTTTGTGTATCAAGTGAATTAATAGCATCATTTATCTGTACTATACCGTTTTGCTGTTCTTTTGAAGCTGTTTCAACTTCATGTATAAGTTCTAAGGTTTTTGAGATGTTTTCATTAAGGTGAGTGTATCCACCTATCATATCGTCTGCAATCTTTTTACCGTTATTAGCTTTATTTGTTGCTGCTTCAACTAGTGCTTTGATCTCATTTGCAGCTTCTGCAGATCTGCTTGCCAGGTTTCTAACCTCTTGTGCAACTACTGCAAAGCCTTTACCGGCTTCACCAGCTGTTGCTGCTTCTACTGCTGCATTTAGTGAAAGGATATTTGTTTGGAAAGAGATCTGGTCGATAACGGTAATAGCTTCACTAATTGCAGTTACTTCGTGGTTTATCTCATCCATTGCATTTGTTGTTTGTGAGGCAAGCTCTTGACCATTATTTACGGAAGTTGTTACATCTGAGGCATATTTTGCCATTTGGACAACATTTTGTGTAGTTCTTGATACATTGTTTGTTACCTCTTCTATAGCTGCTGCTGTTTCTTCTAAAGCAGCTGCCGCATCGTTAGAGTTTTTATTTAATGTATTTACATTGCTTAATAAAACAGTAGAACTCCCACCTAAGGTAAGACCGTTTTCTTTATTTTCTATAAGCATGTTGTTGATAGCATCTCTTAACAAATTAATATCAGTTATTAGTGTTTCAAATACTCCGCCTTTTTCGATCCCATCTATCTTAAGCTCTTTTGTATAGTCATAGTGTGCATATGCTTCAAGGCTATTATTGATATTTATAAAGTGCTGTTTTGTTGCTTTTATCATCTCATTTACATGGTTTTTGAAGTTATTTAGATCATTATTTGATGTATGTGCTTCAATTGTTTGAGAATACCAACCATGTTTAACTCTTCCAATAACAATACTAGCTTCGTCGATAAGTTTTTGATCTTGTTCCATAGTTTTTTCTATACTTCTTATATTATCGTTTACTAAGTCTGCCATCTGAGCAAACTCATCCTTTGAAGTTATAGATATAGGTTGAACATGTGTACTATTTTTATTAAAGAAGTTAAAGAATGAGTTAAGTCCATTCTTGAAATTTCTAAGTGAAGTTGTTATGTCTTTCCCTAAGAATGTTAAATAACCTACAATAATTGATAAAACAATAAATGTTTCTATTATTATAAAAAACATAAGTTGATCCATATCTTCATGATACATTTTAGTTCTCTTTGCAAGACCCTTGTCTTTTGTATTTATGATCTTTTTAAATGCTGCTCTACTTGCATTTGCCAAAGGTGTAGCATCTTTTTTGTACATTTGGTACATATTAGCTCTTGCTTCAGGACTTCTTGAAGTATTGCTAAGAGATTTCATTTTGTTGTACCCATCATCTACAAAAGCTAGTGTTTTTGTTTTTGAATCTTCTAAAGCTCTAAGCTTTTCAGCTTCGTTTGGTGTACCTGTGATAGTATTAGTTAGTGCATTAAATGACTTTAATATACTAGCTCTACTTTTTTCAATCTTTTTGATGTTTTTATCGTAAGCATTTCCAAGCATAATATCTCTTGTACATCTACTTACATAGTTAAGGTCTTTACCTATTTGGAGTACAAGTATCTTACCTGCAACAGCTTTTTCAGAATAGATATCAAAACTACCATTTGCATTATTAAGTGAGTTGTATTTTACTGCTAGAGATACTAGCATAACGATTATGATCGATATTCCAAATATCGATAGTTTTTTAGATATGGAGAAGTTGTATTTGTCCATTTTGAAGAACCTTTCTTTGGTTGAAATAGTGTGTAATAGCATACTATCTTAAGAAAGTTAAAATGTAGATTAAAATTAGTTATTATTATAATACGGATGTAAAATTACACCCGTATTACTATAAGATTATTTTATTTATCTTGTTTGTTTTTTTCTTCTTTTTGAAGCTCTTCAAGTTCTCTTTCAAATAGGTCTTCTTGTCTGATACTGATACCTTTCATATGGGAAATAGGTACACAGAATGCTATACCGTCACCACTTGTTGTGATATGGAGCTTTTTGATTATTTCTTTTATTATACCATCAACTATTTGAGTTGGAACAATAAATAAAAGAAGAGTATCAGTTTCTTCTGGACTATGTCTGTATAGGTTATCAATTTCTGCCAGACCCATACCGCTTGCATTTAGAATAGTTACACCACTTGCTCCTGCTTCTTTTGCAGCATGAAGTGCATCATCTTTTTTGTCTAGTGGTACAATTATAACAACAGCAGAGAAGTCAAGCTGCATAGAGTGTCTTAGATCCGTCGCATCTAGATTGATCGTAGATAGACTCATATCGTCTACACCCTCTAAGCTACCATGAATTTTTGCTGACTGTTCTTGATCATCTTGCTCTGCAATTTCTGTATCACTTTTTACATGGAACTTTTCAACTAAAATACCATAAGCCATAACAGTTATCATAGGGAACAGTGATGCAAATGCAATAAGACCAAATCCGTCAATAAGTGGAGATCTCCCATCAATATTTGTAGCAAGACCAATACCAAGTGCAGCAACTAAAGGAACTGTTACAGTTGAAGTTGTAACTCCACCTGAATCATAAGCAATAGGGATGATATGTTTTGGTGCGATAAATGTTAAACCAACAACGATCATATATCCAACAATAATGTAGTAGTGGATCTGTCCGCCGTCAACAATTCTAAATGAACCTAGTGCGATACCAAAGGCAACACCAAAGGCAACGAATAGTCTAAGTGTCATATCGTTAATTTTTCCGTCACTTATCTCTTTTGCTTTTTTTGCAATAGCCATTAAAGAAGGTTCCGCCATAGTGGTAGAGAAACCAATAGCAAATGCAAAGGCATATATAACCCACATAACTCCCATTTGAGTAAGTTGGAATGCCATAGATTCACCAAGAGCAAACAGACCCATCTCAAGACCAAGGATAAATGCATATAGACCTAAAATAACAAGAATAAATCCAACTATAACAAGTTTTAGGTTTTCAATAGGTTTCTTTAATATACCATATTGAAAGAAGAAGATAATCGCTAAAATAGGAAGAACATCTCTTACAACTGCTAGCAGACCTGTAGTAACAGACTCTAAAGTTATTTGTGCTGTTTGAGATACTTTTGCTTCAACTACAACTTGTGCTACTTGTGTAGCTTCAACAAAGTTATAAACAAAAATACCATAAATCTGCACAAAGATCATAGGTGTAAGTGATGCAAATGCTATAAGACCAAAACCGTCAATTACAGGATCTCTCCCTTTAATTGTTGAAGCCAGACCAATACCAAGTGCAGCAACTAATGGAACAGTAACGGTAGAGGTTGTAACACCACCAAGATCGTAAGCCAGACCTATTATCTCTTTTGGAGCTGCAAATGTTACAGTTACAACAAGAACATAACCTGCAATGATATAGTAGTGGATAGGGTGACCCTTAATAATTCTATATACACCAAGTAAAATAGCAAAACCAACAGAAAGTGCAACAACATATCTTAGTGTATTTGCATCAATTCTACCGCTACTAATAGCAGCAGCTTTATCTGCAATAACTGCAAGTGCAGGTTCTGCAATAGTGGTACCAAAGCCGATTGCAAATGCAAATATAAGGATCCACATAGTAGATCCACTTTTTGCAAAATCTCTAGCTAGACCCTCACCAACGGGGAAGATACCTATCTCTAGACCTTGCAGGAATATTGCAAGTCCTATACCAACGATTATCATACCGATTGTTGTAGGGATCCAATCTGCAGGTATTGTTTGCAATACTGCTAATTGGAAAAATAAAATAACTACAACAATAGGAATAAGATCTCTAAACGACTCTTTTAAAAGTCGCAAGAAGAAGTAAAACTGTGTCATCTCTTACCTTTTTAAAATAAATTTAATGATTATAACTAAAATTATATTTTAAAAGTGGGAAATTAGATAATAATTATAATGTTTTTTTAAATTTTCTCAAATCGTTACTATATCCAAGCACCACAAGTGTATCTCCATGGTCAATTTTATGGTTTTGACCACTTGAATGAAAAATAAACTTGTCACTTATCTCTTTATCTTGAATACCAAGAACTATTAAATTGAATTTAGAAGCTAGATTTATATCTTTAAAAAAAACTCCATCAAATAATGAACCCTCTTTTATAGTGATCTCTTCAACTTCGATGTTAGATTCACTAAATAAAATATTGTCAAGCATATTTAAAATAAGAGGCTTGTGCAATAGTCTTGAGATCCTAAGAGCACCGATCTCATGTGGATTTATAACTTTATTTGCACCTGCAAGTAAAATAGTATCGTTATCCTCTTTTGTAAAAGATATAGATATTATTTTTAGATCTTTATTTAAGTTTCTTACACTTAGTGTTACGAACAGGTTTATGTTTTTATCGTCACTTAGGCAGAAAAATGCTTTGATATTTTTATTTTGGATACCTATATCTATAAGATTTTGATCATCCATAAGTGATAACTGTTTTGCTTCAAAGTTATCCTTTTTAGCTTGTGTGAAAAGTTTTTCATCCTCTTCTATTATGAGAATATTGTATTGTTTTTCTCTTAATACTTTTGCAATTTGCTGTGCTATTTTACTGTAGCTAAATATAATTACATTATTATTTGTCATTATTTAACCTTTTTGGTTCACTTGAAAGAAGTTCAACTTTGAAGTTTATTATAGACTCTTTATATCCTATGACTATCAGAATATCTCTTTGTTTGATTGTATATTGGTCAGCTTTGGGATTGAATGTAAATTTTTTTCTATTGTGGGCATCTACAATACCTAAAAGTGTCAGATTGAATTCACTAAAGTCTATAGTGTTTAGTTTATGATCTATATAAGAAGAGTTTTCCAGTATCTCTATTTCGTCCATAACTGCACCTTCTGTATTTAGAAGGATATCATCAATTGCTTCAAAAGCTACAGGCTGTCCTATATATTCAGCGGCAATAAGTGCTGATATCTCATTTGACATTATTACATCATTTGCCCCTGCAATATAAAACTTGTCTTTAGAGCTTTTTTCATTTGCCCTTGCAATTATTTTAATTGATGGATTTATAGATCGTGCTGTTAAAATAATAGATAAATTAACAGCATCATTATCAGTAAGTGCAACTATGGCATATGCTTTTTTATTTATATTGATACTGTTTAAAAGATTTGGATCTGTTGCATCACCTTTTATAGATAAGAATTTTTGTGTATGTGAGTGTAAAGAGAGGTCTTCATTTTTATCTATTATTATAAATTTTTGTTTCATAGATAAAAACTCATTTGCCAAAGCCTGACCCATTCTTCCAAAACCACAGATGATTATAAAGTTATTTAGTGTATTTGCTTGACCTATTACCTTTTCCTCTTTTATTGCATTTAGTTTTGAATTTAGTGCGGTTGTAACAATAGAGGTGAAAAATGCAATAACACTAATACCTATTATGACCAAAAACAGTGTAGCAACCTTACCTTGTATGGTAACAGGACTAATATCTCCAAACCCTACAGTGGATATAGTGATAACTGACCAGTATACTGCATCAAAATAGTTGTTTATATTTGGATTGAGTCCTGCACCTTCATAGATAAATATCATTGTAGATCCAAAAACAACAGCCATAAGGAACATGATTCCAAGAGTAATAAACTCAAATCGTTTCTCTTCAAAAACATCAGTGAATTGTTTGATAGAGTTTGTATATCTAAGTATCTTAAAAAGTCTGAACAACAACAGTATTCTTAGTATTCTAAGAGGTCTGTAGTATGGTAGTATTGCAAGTAAGTCGATTATAGACAAAGGTGAAAATATAAAAGCAAACTTCTTTTTGATAATTTTTTTTAAAGTGGGTTTTAAATAAAAAGGTCTGTTTAAAAGTTGACTTTTCTCATAGTCTTCTATAACTTTATGTCTCATATGGGAACTTACCCAAAGTCTTCCAAGCCATTCTATGATAAATATTATAATAGCTGTAGTTTCATACCTATCAAGCCAAGGGAGAGTTTTGTGATTAACTTCGTATATCAAAATAGCAATGGTGCTTAATACAAGAAATATCATAAAAAAGTCAAAATACTTCTTTTTTGGACTGTTGTTGTCTTCTAGTAGTTCATAACAAAAATGTTTAGTATTATAGTAGCGTTTTGATGCTTCTAGTTTATAAGCAAGATCAATTATAATATTTTTCATAACACTCTTTTTTACGGTATTGTAGCATCTTTTATATAAAATAAAAAGTATTATTTATTTTTATAATGATATAATATTTAGCATTATTCAAGGAGCTTTCACATTGAGATATTTATCACTTTTTTTATTGTTTGTATCATTTATATTTGCCCAGAACAACGGATCTGTAAGTTATTCTGAATCTGAAAAAAAGTGGATAAAAGAAAATCATCTTGTAAAGATAGCAGTTATGAACTATTGGGCTCATGATAAAGATAAACAGAGTCTTCATACTTCTATTTTAAAACTTTTAAATAAATACGGTGATCTGAATCTGGTACCTTCTAGATATGATACTTGGAATGAAGGTTTTAAAAAAGCAGCAGACGGTGATGAGATACACGGTATCATGGGGATAGTAAAATCAAAAGAAAGAGATTCCGACTATTTTGACTTTACTCAAGCCTATGATTTTATACCTACTTATTTAATTGTAAGAGATGATGATAACAGTATAACTTCTTTGGATGATCTAAAAAGTAAAAAAGTTTACTTAAAAGAAAATTCAATAACAAATACCATGTTTAAAGAAGTTTATCCTGATACTTCAATTATTATCAAGCCATCTATTGAAAGTATGTATAAAAAACTTTCATCTTCCAATGAAGCAGATGCGATAGTTGCACAGAATATCAATATAGATGAAGTGAAAAAGTATTCATTAAAAATAGTGAAAACGATCTATAATAAATACGGTGAGACCACAATAGCTATAAATCATAAATATCCACAACTTTATAAAATAATCAACAAAGCACTTAAAAAAATACCGCCTAAGGAGTTGTCTTTCTTAAGAGATAAGATTTGGGATTCTTCAAGAGTCCAAAAACTTCATTTAAGCAAAGAACAAAAGAAATGGCTTCACGGTAAAAACTTGATAAAAATAGGTATTCAAAGAAATTGGATACCGTTAAGTTATGAGCAAAACGGTGTAGCAAAAGGTCTTGGGGTTGACTATATCGATCTTTTAAATAAAAGGCTTGCAGGTAAACTGAAAATAATACCGGACAGTTTTAAGAATAATCTTGAAAAAGTAAAAAGTGGTTCTTTGGATGCTATGATAGATATAACTCCAACAAAAGAGAGAAAAGCATTTTATGCTTTTACGACACCGTATATTACTATTCCGCATGCTATTTTGACACAAAAAAACACAGATTTGAAAATAGATGGAGAAAAAGACCTAAATGATATACTTTTAAGTGTTGAAAAAGGTTTTCGAACCCCTTTAAGTATAAAACAAAGTGCTCTAAACGCAAGATTTAAAGAGTATAAAAATACGGTTGAAGCTATAGAAGCATTATCAAGAGGTGAGGTTCAGGCGTATGTTGGAAATAGAGCAGTAGCTAATCATATTTTAAAAAACAATTTTATCACTAATTTGAAATTTGCATCAAATGTAAAAAGAAAAGGTTCTGTACTAGCTTTTGGAGTCTCTGTGGATAATAAAATCTTAAGAGATATACTTCAAGTTGCTTTAGATGATATTAGTGAAGATGAGATAAATAATATATACAAAAAATATATAAGTGCAGATGATTTTGACAAATTAAAATTAACCGTAAAAGAGAAACAGTGGCTAAAACAGCATGAAACCATAACCGTATCAAATGAAAATGACTGGGCTCCTTTTAATTTTATTAAAAATGGAAAACCATCAGGATTTTCTATAGATTATTTTAATCTTTTAGCTAAAAAAATCGGTATAGAGCCAAAATATATACAAGGGTACTCATGGAATCAGTTTTTGAATATGACCAAAAATAAAGAAAATGATGTTGTACTGAATATTCGTATAACACCAGATAGACAAAAATATCTTTTATTTACTGACTCATATACTGATTATATTACAGGATTTATTGTAAGGGAAGATTTTAAAAGCAATATAACATCTGAAAATATTGATAGTTTTAAAGTAGCTGTGGTGGATGGTTTTTCTTATCATGAGGAGTTAAAACGAAAATACCCAAATATAAAATTGGTCATAAAGAAAAACTCACTTGATACTATAAAAGCCGTGTTGTTTGGTGAAGCTGATATTGCTCCTGGTTCTATAGGTGTTATGAATTATTTGCAAAATGCAAATCTTATACAAGGTTTGAAAATCATAGACGGTTTTAATAATAACGGTTCATATAATGACAATCTTAAATTGTATCTTGGTGTTAGAGATGACTGGAGTATTTTTAGAGATATTTTAAATAAAGCCATATCAAGTGTAAGTGAAAAAGATATTCAAAAAATAAGAGATAAATGGTTTAGTATTGATAGAGTGAATAAAGTACCAAATGATGAAAATGCTATGATAAATATATCAAGAGAACAAAAGAATTGGCTTGAAAATCACAATAATACTGTAAGAATGTGTATAGATCCTGATTGGATGCCTTTTGAAAAGATTGATAAAAATGGTAAACATATTGGAATCTCTTCAGATTATATAAAACTTTTTAGTAAGAAAGTTGATTTTGACTTTAAGCTTTTAGCTACAAAGTCATGGAGTCAGAGCCTTGAATATATAAAAGCAAATAAATGTGATATTCTTCCTGCTGCCGTTGAAACAGAACAAAGAAAAAGTTTTTTGAACTTTACTAAGCCATATTTGATTTTTCCTCAAGTATTGATAACATCAAAAGAGGTACCTTTTATTGATGACTTTAAGAATGTCATTACTAAAAGTATTGGAATAAAAAAAGGTTCGGCTGTATCGGCAATACTTAAGAAAAAATATCCAAAAATAAATATCATAAATGTTGAAAATAAACTAGAGGGTCTTCATA
This sequence comes from Campylobacterota bacterium, assembly GCA_034716855.1. GTDB lineage: Bacteria > Campylobacterota > Campylobacteria > Campylobacterales > Arcobacteraceae > JAIOSF01. The sequence goes on from JAYEKV010000098.1 coordinate 15,267, forward strand.
AAGTTTCAAAAGGTGAGATATTCGGTTATATTGATACTTTACCTTCCGCTGCATATACAATAGCAAATAAAAATATGATAGATTTAAAAGTAGCAATGAAAGTTGGAATTGATTATAAAATATCCGTAGGGGTAAGAAAAGATTCACCTCAATTGATCCCCTTGGTAAATAATCTAATAGAAAGTGTAAATAAAGAGCAAAAAGATGTGATCTACAATAGATGGATATCGGTTCAGTATGAATATGGTTTTGATTATGGTATTTTGTGGAGAGTCTTGGCCGTAGTTATTATTATATTTGGTGTATTTACTTACTGGAATAGAAAATTATCTGCAGAGATAGTTCACAGAAAAAAGATCGAAAATGAGCTTTTAGAAAGTAGAAAAAGATTAGAGCTTGCCTTAAAAGGTGGAGATCTTGGGTCATGGGATATTGACTTTAATTCAAATAAGCTCATAGTTAATGAAAGATGGGCTACGATGCTTGGGTTTGAGTTGAAAGATATAGAAAAGATAACAAATCAAACATGGGTAGATACAATACACCCGGATGATAAGCAAAGAGTTCTTGATTTTGGACGAAAATATAAAAACGGTGAAGTTTCTATATATGCAATAGAATATAGAGCAATAAGAAGCGATGATGAAGTTATATGGCTATTGAGTAAAGGTTCTATCGTAGAAAGAGGTAATCTGGGAGAACATTTAAGAATGGTTGGAACAGTAAGTGATATCACCTCTAAGAAATTGTATGAAGAGGAACTTACAAAAGCAAAAGATGATGCGGAAGCTGCAACACAGGCTAAGTCAATGTTCCTTGCTCGTATGAGCCATGAGATAAGAACACCTATGAATGCTGTTCTTGGGATGCTGTATCTAACAAAAAAAACATCATTGACACCAATTCAGGATAACTATATCTCAAAAGCCAACAATGCAGCACAGTCATTACTGCATGTTATAAATGATATACTTGATTTTTCTAAAATAGAAGCCGGAAAACTCAGTATAGAATCTATAGAGTTCGATTTTAATGAGATGCTAAGCCGTATAGGAAGTATGATGAACTTCAAAGCTGAAGAGAAAGGGATAGAACTTCTTATAAAATATGATCCTTTAATACCTAAGTATCTTATAAGTGATCCTGCAAGAATAGAACAGATATTGATCAATCTAGTAGGAAATGCAATTAAATTTACCACAAGAGGTGAGATAATCATATCCCCAAAATTTGTAAAAAAAGTAGATGATCAGATTTCGTTGGAGTTTTGTGTAAAAGACAGCGGTATTGGTATAAGCAGTGAAGATCAATCCAAATTGTTTAAAGACTTTTCACAAGTTGATGAATCTACAACAAGAAGATTTGGAGGAAGCGGCTTGGGACTAGCTATATCAAAAAAACTTTCGAATCTTTTAGGGGGTAAGATCTGGCTTGAATCAAGTTCAAAATCTGAGGGTTCTGTTTTTTGTTTTAGTATAAAATGTCAAGAGGCAAAAATTATCACTAAAAAGCCTGTAATATTTCCTGAAACTTTACAAAAGTTAAAAATATTGATTGTTGATGATAATAAAGTTGCCTGTGAGATATTATCTCAGATGTTAGATTCATTAAAACTTCACAGTGATATTGTATCTAGCGGTGAAGAGGTATTGACCTCTATTTTAAAAGATAAAAATAGCTATGATCTTATATTTATGGATTACAAAATGCCTGGTTTAAATGGTGTAGACACATATAGAAGAATAAAAGAGGAGTTAGGTGAAAAGACTCCTAAAACTATTATGGTTACGGCATATTCAAAAGATGAGGTTATAGAGTCTTTTACAAAAGTGGGGATAGAGTCATTTTTAACAAAGCCTGTTCATCCTTCATTGTTGTTTGATACAATTTTACATATTATGGGTAAAGATAAACTTATTCAGAAAAAAGGGAAATATGATGATATAAGCAATGTATCCATAGAAAATATAAGAGGATCAAAAATACTTTTAGTTGAGGACAATGAAGTAAATCAGGAGTTTGCTATTATGCTTTTAGAAAGCAACGGGATGATAGTAGAAGTAGCTAATGATGGATTGGCAGCCATAGAGATGATAAGATCGCAAAAATATGATATGGTATTGATGGATATTCAGATGCCAAATATGGATGGACTAGAAGCCACAAAACATATAAGAGATATGGACGATGAGTACTTTAAAACTGTACCTATTGTTGCTCTAAGTGCTCATGCTATGAGCGGTGATCATGAAAAATCAATTGATGCAGGGATGAATGATCACATCACAAAGCCTATAGACCCAGATAAACTTTTTGAAACTATGATTAAGTATATTGAGATAAAAAGTCAATATGATAAGTTAAATGATAATAGATCAGAAAATCTTGAGCTATTCAAAGAACTAAAAAGTGATCTTATTGATTTTCAAAAAGGTATTCAAAGAGCAGGCGGCAATCAAACAGGATATATGAAGATACTAAAAAGAGTATCATTAAAATATAAAGAGTTCTTTAGTGTTATTGATAAATATATTAAATCCGGTGATCTAGTAGAAGCAGAAGCAAAAGCTCATGAACTAAAAGGTGTAAGTGGAAATATAGGAGCCGTTGATCTTTTTAAGCTGACAGAAACTGTAGATAATCTGCTAAAAGAAGCTAAAACTCCTTCTTATGATCTTCTTGAAAGTCTAAAAGATATGATTCAAAAAACATTTGAAGAGATCGACAAGATCGAATATGTGCAGGAGAGTATTGAGCAAAAAGGTTTTGATAATAAAATAGTATTACCACTTTTAGAGATGATAGAAGAAAATATGGAGATAAATATCGTAGAATCAGAAGATGCTTTAGAAAAGGTGATCCCTTACCTTCAGGATAAAAAATATAAAGAGTTGATATCTCAAGTAAAAGAGAATGTAGAAAACTTTGATACTGATGCCGCACTTGATATTTTAAAAAACTTAAAAAATTTAATAAATAAAGAGATAAATAATGGATAAATCAAGAATTTTAGTAGTAGATGATGTTGCTGAAAATATTCATGGCATTATAAATATGTTAAAAAAAGACTATAATATGGTCGCAGCTACAAATGGTAAAAAAGCTATTGAGATAGCACGAAAAGAGCAACAGCCTGACCTTATCCTTTTGGATATTATGATGCCCAAAATGGATGGATTTGAAGTGTGTAGGATATTAAAAGAGGATGAGTCAACTAAAAATATACCTATTATCTATGTTACGGCTATGAATGATGAAAACTTAATCGATAAAGTATTTATCTATGATGGTGTTGACTATGTACAAAAACCGCTTCATAAAAAAGAACTTCAAAGGCGTATAGAGATGTATTTAAAATATAATGATAAAATTCAACAGAAATAAAAGAGGAATTATGGACGAGATGGCAAGAATTTTGATAGTAGATGATGTCCCTGAAAACATCACAATGATAAAAGACAGTTTAAAAGAGAAATACGATGTTATGGCAGCTACAAATGGTAAAAAAGCTTTGGAACTTGCTAATAAAGAGCAACAGCCTGATCTTATTCTTTTAGATATTATAATGCCTAATATGGATGGTTTTGAAGTATGTAAACGGTTAAAGTCAAATGAAAATACAAAAGATATTCCGGTTATATTTTTAACAGTAGTAGATCAAATTGAATGTATAATAGAAGGGTTTAATTATGGGGGTGTTGACTATGTTACAAAACCATTTGAACCGGCAGTCTTAAATGCCAGAATAGAAACTCATATCACTATTTCAGATCAGAAAAAACAGCTTATCCAATACAGTGAAAATTTACAATACCTTGTTACTCAAGAGGTGTTGAAAAAGAAAAAAGTTGCTAGAAAACTGTTGGCTATGTTTGATCAGGCTCATGAAGGGTTTGCCTTTGTAGATAGTGTTGATATGACAATATCTGATTTTAATGATAAATTTGCATTGTTGTTATCTTTGGACAAGAACAGCTTGGATGGAAAATCTATCAATGAAGTAACAAATGGAATTTTTCAAGAGATGCTCAATAGTATTGAGGATAATAAGTATGTTAAAGAACAAATAGAGTTTGTATCAGATTCAAAAAAGATGATACTTGATACAACAGTTCATAAAATAATAAGTCATGATCTTGAGGATAGTTGTATAGCAATAAGCATAGATGATATTACTCAAAAAGTAGAGTTGGAAGATCAGCTTATCTTACAAACAAAACAAGCAGAGATGGGTGATATGATTGCAATGATAGCACATCAGTGGAAGCAGCCATTAACTATAATATCTACAATATCAAGTGGTATTAAAGTCAACATGGATTTCAATGAAGAGGTCTATAACGAGAAAACATATAACTTTATGAGTCAAATAGAAGAGCAGGTGATGTATATGTCTGATACTATAGATGACTTTAGGAACTATCTAAAACCTGAAACTAAACCTCAAATAACAACAGTGTCAAGTTTGATTACTAAAGTATTAAGTATAATTGGTAAAACTTTGACTACTAAAGAGATCAATATAGTTACTTTATTCAATAATGATTTTAAGTTAAAGATATATATCAATGATATGGTGCAGGTGATGCTTAATCTTCTTGGTAATTCAAAAAATGCTATTATTAACAATAATATTCAAAAGGGTAAGATAGAACTAACTACGGAAGAAGATTATGAAAACTTCTATTTAAAAATATGTGATAATGGTGGGGGTATAGATAATTCAGCGATACAAAAAGCTGGAACTAAGTATTTTACCACAGATAAAGAAAATGGTACCGGTCTTGGTCTTTATATGTCAAAAAAGATCATCAAAAAACATTTATCTACTAATCTAGAGTTGCATAACAGTGATGAAGGACTTTGTGTAGTTATAATATTTAAAAAAGATTCAGATTATATAATAAATTAACAATAAATAAAAAGGTTATATTATGCCAAAATATAAAATTAAAATAAAATATTTAATTATGAGTATTTTTATTATGCTTGTTTTACTAATAGTAGGAACTATTATGTTTTTACAGTACAAATCCAGTGACAAGTTTGCAATGATGACTACGCAAACAGCCTTTGACAGAATATCAGATAAGGTTACGGCGCAAATAGAACAATATGATAAAGCAAGTTTAGAGTTTATAAATTTATCAAAAAATATAAAAGGTATAGAGAAACATTTAGAGCATAATAAAGATCATATCTTATTTCCCGTAATTAAAAGTTATATAGAAAATGCAAACTATGTATACGGTATATATCTAGGGTATGAAAATGACCAGTTTTATATAGTGTATAACTTAAATCTTTCTAATAAGATGAGAGAATCTCAAAAAGCACCACAAAATGCAAGGTGGCTTATAAAGCAAAATATAAAAGAAAATGGAGAACTTGTATCTTATAAAGTATTTTTAGACAAAGATTTGAATATTGTTTCCAACTTTAGTGAACCCACTTCATATAGACCAACACAAAGACCATGGTATAAAGATGCTATAAAAACTAATAACATAATAAAAACAAAACCTTATGTTTTTTCTGCAGTTAAAGAACCGGGTGTAACATATGCACAAACAATCAATAAAGACAAAGGGGTGGTATTGTCTTTAGATATAACAATAAGTAGTTTAAACAGACTTTTAAAATCACAAGAACTAGTTCAAGGAAGCAGTGCTTTTATATACAACAATGATGGTAAATTAATAGGGCAGTATGATGAAGTTAACAAAGAAAAGGCTTTAAATATAAATGATAAATACAAAGATATATTTATCAAAGACAATAAAGTAAAAGATCTAGGAAAACAAACATTAATTGAGATAAACGGCAAAGAGTATTTGAAGTATACAACATTGCTTAGAAATAAGTTTGACACTCAAGAGTATCTTTCTATAATATCTCCAATTGATATAATTATGGAACCATACATAAATAAAATTTATGAGATATTATTTACTTCATTGATCATTTTATTAGTGATAGTATTACCTGTTATCTTTTATGCAGTTAAAATAATTGTAAATTCAATATTACGACTGCAAATAGAAAATGAAAAAATAGCTGCTGGTAAATTTGATATGGTAAAGCCTGTTGACTCTTTTATGATAGAGATAGCAGATCTGTCTAGTTCTCTTGTGTATATGGCAGATTCTATTGAAGAACTAACAAATAATCTTGAAGTAAAGATAGATGAGAGAACAAAAGAACTTGCACTTCAAAAAGAGAATGTTGAACAGATACTAGCAAATATTTTGTTCCCTGTATTTATTACATCAAAAAAAAGAAGAACTATTCTCTACGCAAATAAATATGCACAAGAGTTATATGAAAAAGATGAATCACAAATAATAGGTGCTCATCTTGATGATGTATATACATTAAAAAATGGTCCTGAATCTATTATAGAAGAGATAGTTAAAAACGGTAGAGTTAATGGTAGAGAGGAGTATATAAAAACTCATACGGGTAAAGAATTTATAGCACTTCTGTCTGTAAATCCAATAACCTATAATGATGAAGAGTGTTTTATTGGCGTTACTACGGATATTACCCATCAAAAAGAGATGGAGAATGAGGTTAGGGCGATACATAAGCATACAAGAGAGTCTATAGAATATGCATCTTTGATACAAAGTGCAATACTACCTGATCATAATACTTTAAAAAAATACTTTAAAGATGATTTTATCATATGGCATCCTAAAGATACAGTTGGAGGGGATATATACTTTTTTGATGAGTTAAGAAATCAAGATGAGTGTTTATTATGTTTTATTGATTGTACAGGACATGGTGTTCCAGGAGCATTTATAACCATACTTTTAAAAGCTATTCATCAGCAGATAATTGCAGAGATAATAAATGCCCCTGATATGGAAGTGTCACCAGCTTGGATAATGAGCTACTTTAACAAGTCATTAAAAAAACTTTTAAGACAAGAAACAATAGACAGTATCTCAAATGCAGGATTTGACGGTGGTATAATATATTATAATAAAGCTAAGAAAAATTTAAAGTTTGCCGGTGCTGAAACACCGCTTTTTTATGTAGATACCGATAACTCTTTTAACACAGTAAAAGGGAATAGATATTCAGTAGGATATAAAAAATGTGATCTGGATTATGAATATAAAGAAACTGTTATAGATGTAAAAGAGGGGATGAAGTTTTATTGTACTACGGATGGCTATCTTGATCAAAATGGAGGAGCAAAAGATTTCCCATTTGGTAAAAAGAGATTTGGAAATATTATAAAAGAGTATCACATGGAATCTATGGCAGATCAGCAGGAGGTTTTCTTGGAGGAGATGTCACTATATGAAAGTATGATTGAAGACAATGATAGAAATGATGATATGACACTAATAGGATTGGAGATCTAAAACAGCAGTTCTAGATCTTAAAATTTAATCCATTTGTTGAATAAATTGACTTGATTCTTTTATTGAAAGATTCATTTGTTGATTTAATATCCTGATCTCTTTTTTCAATGATTTGAATTCACCTTGCAGTGTTCCTATTGCCTGAGCATTAAGAGAGTGTTTAAGGGTTAGTACATTATCTTGAAATGTTGCCAAGATAGGTTCCATACTTTTTTCAGACCTTTTCATAGCTTTCATCATTGTTTTGTAGTTGCTACGAGTTGCATTTAGTTTTTTTTGACTTTGTATTTTAAGTTTTTGATTTTGATAAAGGTCAAGTTCATCTTCCCACTCTTCAAAAAGTGCCAGAGATACATTTTGTAGTTTATTGATATGGTCACTTAGATCTTGGGCAGCTTCTTTTGCATCTTCATATTTATTGTCAAATTTTTCATATGCTGATTTTAAATCACTATTTTCGATAGTTACTAGTGATCCAAATTGTTCTAGAGCAGATTTGAATTCATCTTGTGTATCTTTTTGAGAATCCTGTACATTCTCAATCCGACTTACCATTATATCTCGTTTGTGAACACCTACTTTTTCCATACCTGCATAGTAGATCTTATTTGCACAACCTGAAATTGTAAGTAGTGCAAAGGATGATAGTAAAACTGAATAAATTAATTTTCTCATATGTCTCCTTGTTTATTTTTCTAATTACTTTTTTATATTAAAGTGTTTTTATTGACCTTGCTCATCTCCAGATGGCGTGCTGTTTTTGGGTGCTGATTGAAATACTCTGTCTGCAAGTTTTGAAAATGGAAGAGATTGCAGTATAACCATCCCAGGTCCCGTAAGAGTTGCCAAAAACAATCCTTCCCCTCCAAAGATCATACTTTTTAGTCCACCGGCTCTTTCTATATCATAACTGACTTCAGGTGTAAAAGCAGTAATACATCCTGTATCGACTCTAAGTTTTTCTCCATCTTTGAGCTGTTTGGTTACTTGTGTTCCACCGGCTTGTAAAAATACCATACCGTCACCTTTTACCTTTTGAAGGATGAATCCTTCACCTCCGAAGAAACCGGCTCCTAGTTTTTTTTGAAAAGCAATTTGTAAAGATGTCCCTTTTGCTGCACATAAAAAAGAATCTTTTTGACAAAGCAGTTCTCCACCTAAAGATGCCATATCAACATCCATAATTTTCCCAGGGATAGCAGAGGAAAAGGTCACTTTTCTTTTTAAATTATCGCCTTTGTGGGTAAAATGAGTCATAAATAATGACTCTCCTGTTATTACCCTTCCGATACTCCCAAACAGTGATGATAACATCCCTTCATTTGCATTGCTTCCATCTCCAAGTTTTGCTTCAAAATCTATATCATCTTCCATCCACGACATTGCACCTGCTTCTGCTATTATAGATTCACCCGGATCAAGTTCTATCTCTACAGCCTGAAGATCATTTCCATGTATTTTATAATCTACCTCATGACATTGCATAAATATCCTCCTTTTTATCGATACTCAAGTTACTTGATTTTATCATTTTTAGTATTAAATAATTAAATAGATTACAGGGCTTTTTTAAAAGAGAAAGCACTTGGATAAGTTATAAAGCTTTTACGAGTTTATTGTATTGAACGATTAAAAAAATATGCTAAAAGTTGAACCTTTATTCTCTTGACTTTCTATTAAAAGTTTAAAATTATGTAGAGATATGATATTTGATACTATAGAAAGTCCAAGCCCCAGTGAATTATTCCACCCATTTGATGATACTCTGTAAAACTTATCTGTTATTTTATCCATATCTTCTGTGCTTATACCAATACCCGTATCTATTATCTGAATTGATTTATTTGTTAACTTTACTATAACTTTATCTTCAGAATATTTTAAAGCATTTTCTATTAGATTAACTATGGCTATACTTAAAAGAGTTTCATCTGCTTGTATAAGGATATTCTCTTTATCCCCTTGGATCTGTATTTCTCTATTTTTATAATTTGATAAAAGAGATTCCACTGAATCTTGTGTAATATTGTATATATTTACATCTTTAAATTTAGGTGTCTGTTTTTTCTCATCAAGTTTTATAGATAGTCTTAGTGTATCTATAAGATCACTTAGTCTTTTACCGCTTTTGTATATTTTTTTAAGAAACTTGGTTTGGATCTGTTGATTCATAGAGGGATCATCTATAAGTGTTTGGCTGTAACCGTTTATAACTGCAATTGGATTTTTAAACTCATGAGATATAGCTGAGATTATATTGTCTTTTTGTTCATTTGAAGCTTTTAGTTTGGCAGTATATTTAGACTTTTGTTTATCTTGTTTTGTTAAAATTTTTGATACTTTTGTAAGAAGCGTAGTTATTTGTTCAAATTCTTGTGAAAATTCTGATTTGATATATGATGATTTTCTTTTTTTTGTAAGATTAAATAGAAACTTTGATATAGAATCTATCTCCTTTTGTACCCGTGTATTTATCTTAAATGCCGCATAAAATAAAAGTATGAAAAATATGATCAATACAGCAAAAATATCAAGACCAAGATTAAATATTTTATCATTTATAGTGGAGAGTTTTTTTGCGGTTCTTATATAATATATTTTATCATTTATAGTAAACTTTTTTACTACATAAAGAAAGTCTTTATTTATAGTATCAGAGTGTCTTATTATAGAGCCAAAAGGTTCACTGTTTGACTGCATCACCTCTTCTCTGTATTTATGATTATCCATAAGTTTTTTATCTTTGTGGGATTCAGATATTACAACACCCTCTTTATTTATAATTGTAACTCTGATATTTAGATCATCTTTTATAGTTTTTGTAAAAGAGTCAAGGTCACTTTCTTTATCTAGGTTGTATGAGATAAGCTGTATATTTTGAAGTAGTGCATTTTTTGTCTGCTCTATATAAAAGTTTTGTAGCCAGTAGTAGGTAATAGATCCAACCACTAAAAACAAAACTATAAAAAGTGCTATAAATCTTCTTAGATAAAATTGATGCAGTTTCAACAAAATATATATCCCTCTCCACGAACAGATTTTATATAATTTTTAGATCCATCAGGATCTATTTTCTCTTTTAATCTTTTAATGGCAACATTTACTGTTTTGAGTTTTTTATCAAAACTGTCAGGCCAAACATTTTCTAAAAGTGTTTCTCTGCTTAGTAGTATATCTTTATTTTTTAAGAACTCTAAAAATAGATTATGTTCTAAGTGAGTTAATTTTTTTAGTTCATCTTCTATATAAAAGCTTTTGTTTTTTGAATTGTAAACTACATCTCTGTATCTCATGACATCTTCTGTATGTGAACTTCTTTTAATAACCGCTTTAACTCTTGCTTTTAGTTCATTTATATTAAAAGGTTTTGTTATATAGTCGTCACCACCCCTGTCAAAACCTTCAAGAATATCATCACTGCTGTCTTTTGCAGTTAGGTAAATAACAGGCTGATTATATCCCTCTTTTCTTATCTGCTCAATAAATAAACTACCTTCAAGAGAAGGAAGGTTTCTATCCATGATTATAAGATCTATCTTCTCTTCATCCAAGATCGACTTCACATTTGAAGTATCAAGGCAGCCTATTGTTTCATACTCTTCTTTTGATAAGGTGTATTCAATAAGATCTAAAATATCCTCTTCATCTTCAACTATTAATATTGTCTTTTCCATATAGCCATTATACCTTATTAAATATTTCCGCCAACTTTACTGTAAAGGAACAGTCCAGCTATACTTATAGCTCTGTCGGCAACCTTTTCACTTTTTCTTAAAGCTTTTAACATATTGTGGAACTTTTGGAAGTTGTCTGATTCATCAGCTTGCTTAAACAGACTTTTTTCAACCATCTCATAAAGATCATCATTTTTACTCTCTTCTATAAGAACCTCATTGTAAGTCTCTTTCATCTCATCTTCACACTCAATATCTATCATAGATATAGCAGCATTTACAGCTCTTATAGTTGAGGTTTGCATAGGGATTGCATACTCATTTACTGTTTTAATATCAATATCGTTGCAAACATCCATAAAACCTTTTATAAAGCTTCTTGTGTTTGTTGTAGCTCTTAGTAGTTCGTTAGTTATCTTAAAGTAAGATACCACTTGTCTTAGATCTTTTGCTTCAGGGTTGTAAAGTGCTAATATTCTTATAGCCTCATTATCGATATCACTTGACTTTTTACTTACATTTTTTATGTAAGATTTTGCCTCATTGAATTTCTCTTTATTACAATCTTTGATCCCTTCCAATAAAAGCTCATTTGCTTTTACAAGACCTATACCTGTCTCTTTTACTTCATTTTTTACATTTACTAAATCATCTTTAAAATTTGATAACATTTTATATCCTTTTTATTTTTATCCAAATCTACCTGTTATATAGTCTTCTGTCTGCTTCTCTTTAGGGTTTAGGAAGATATTTTCAGTTTTATCAAACTCAACAAGATCTCCTAAATACATAAATGCAGTATAGTCACTGATTCTACTTGCTTGCTGCATATTGTGTGTAACGATACAGATAGTTATATCTTTTTTAAGTTCAACTATAAGCTCCTCTATTGCTCCTGTTGATATAGGATCAAGTGCAGAGGTAGGCTCATCAAAAAGTAAAATTTCAGGCTTAACAGCAACTGCTCTTGCTATACAAAGTCTTTGCTGCTGACCGCCTGATAGACCCATTGCTGATTCGTTTAGTCTGTCTTTTACCTCTTTCCACAAGGCACTTCCTTTTAATGCTGTCTCAACTTTTTCCTCTAGAACTCTTTTATCTTTGATACCTGCTATTTTAAGTCCATATGCAACATTGTCAAAGATACTCATTGGAAATGGTGTTGGCTTTTGAAAGATCATCCCCACATTTTGTCTAAGCTGGATAAAATCATTCTCTTTTTCTATATCAAGTATATTTCTGTATGTTTTACCATCATTTTCTAAAAGCTCTATCTTACCGTCATATCTGTTCCCGGGATACAGATCATGTATTCTGTTCATTGCTCTTAAAAGTGTAGATTTACCACACCCTGAAGGTCCTATTAGTGCCGTTATTTTATTTTTCTCAATTGGCATATTTATATTTTTAAGAGATGGGTCAGTAGCACTTGCATAAGTGAATGAAAAATCTTTTATATTCATAACATTTGACATATTTTGTATTCCTCTTTTTTTATTTTATTGTAATTATTTGTGTTTATTTCTAGTGATAAATCTTCCCGTTAAATTAATAACAAGAACCAAAACCGTTAATATAAATGAAGCTGCCCAAGCTAAATCTCGACTAGCTTCAACAGGCTCATTTGCTAAGTCATAGATACTAACAGTAAGTGAAGGGAACGCTTCAGTTAAGTCAAGGCTGAAGTAGTTACTTGTCTCACTTGTAAAAAGAAGCGGTGCAGTCTCCCCGATAATTCTTGCAAAAGCAAGTAAGATACCTGTCATGATACCAACCTTTGCAGCTTTTAGAACAATATCAAGAATAACTCTGTATCTTGAAGCTCCAAGTGCCATACCAGCTTCTCTTAACTCTTTTGGTACAAGAGAAAGCATACTATCAGTTGTATTTATAATAATAGGTATCATCATAATAGCAAGTGCTATAGCCCCTGCAAAACCACTAGTACCACCTGATGGTATAACAACCACAGCATAAACGAAAGCACCAATAACAATAGATGGTGCAGACATCATAATATCACTTAGGTCTCTTATAACAGAAGCAAATCTTCCAAGACCGTATTCTCTTAAGTAAATTCCAGCCATCATCCCAAGGGGTATCCCTATGATACCTGCAATTGCAGCCATAATAAACTGACCGATTATAAGGTTTCTAAGTCCCCCGTCAATTAAGTCGTTTAAAAACAAACTAAAGTGAAATGAACTTATCCCTTTAAAAAATAAAGTTGCTAAGATCCACCCTAAGAATGCTAGTCCTATAAGAGCTGAAAGTACAGATAGTCCTAATACTATTTTATTTATAAGTAGTCTCATTAGTTATTTGCCTTTTTTAAAAATACGAACTTAGCGATACCAATTACCAAGAAGCTCATCAAAAATAATATAAGTGCAAGGTAGAACAGTGCACTTTCACCAAGTCCAGAAGCTTCACCAAAATTATTAGCCATAGCAACAGGGATAGAAACAGTTGGATCATTTATAGCTTTTGGAAGTTGGAATATAGATCCAATTAAGAAGGCAACAGCCATAGTCTCACCCAAAGCTCTACCCAAAGCTAAGATAATAGAACCTATTATACCAACCTTTGAGTATGGGAAGATCACATCTTTGATAACTTCAAATTTTGTAGCTCCAAGAGCATAAGCAGATTCTTTAAGAACATCTGGAGTGGTGTTCATACTATCTCTTGTAATTGCAGCCATAAATGGAAGTATCATAACACCAAGAACAAGCCCTGCAGTTAAAAGTGATACCTGATATCCCCCAACCACATCTGCAATAATAGGAGCAAAATAATATAGACCCCACATACCAAAGATGATACTAGGAATTGCAGCGAGAAGTTCGATAGCAATTCCTACAACATGAGAGATATTCTTAGGTGCGATCTCAGCTAAAAATACAGCAATTCCCATAGCAATAGGAAGTGCAAAAGCTAAAGCTATCATAGTAGATAAAATAGTACCTACTATTGGTACCCATCCACCAAATACTGTTTTAGTAATAGTATTTCCGGTTTGTTCACCTTCATCGCTTAAAAGTTCATCCTCTTCCTCTGCAAACAGATCATCATCTAATAGGTCTGTTTCTTCTTGGGGTGTATCTTCTAATTCATTATCTTGTTGTGTTGTTGGTGTTTCTATCACAACTTCCTGATTCCAAGTAGAATCAGTGATAAAGTTAAATCCAAACTCATCAATAGCAGGTCTTGATGCATTAAAAAGTGTAATAAAAATACCAAGAAGTATTATAAACACCAAAGATGCACTGCTAAGTGATAATTTCTGAAAAATTTTTTCCACCATTTGTTCCTTTAAATCTAAAATTTTTGAATTTTACATAAGAACGGTTACTGTTTGATTACAAAGTGTTAAAATAGTTTAAATAGAGCATTCTTTTGGATTTTTACATTTGATATAGTTGACAAAAATATAGCCTGCAAACAAAGCACCAAGTGTGGTAGCTGTGATATATATCCAAAGCTGTTCAAGATTGCCAGAAATAAGTGCAGGTGCTATACTTCTTGCAGGATTCATACTAGCTCCACTTATAGGTCCTGCAAACATAGCCTCAAGTCCAACTGTAAAACCTATGGCAATCCCTGCAAAGCTTTTTATAGCTTTACCGTGTACCGCACTTCCACAAATAACAAGCATCAAGATAAATGTTAATATAAATTCAAGTATAAAAGATTGCATGGATGAACCGTGTGGTATTGTTGCTCCTAAGTATGAAAGTTCTTGCATAGTTTTATTCTCTTCTATAAAAAGTAGATATAATGTAGCACAAGCTAAAACAGCTCCCGATATTTGTGCTGTTATATATCCAAACAGGTCTTTTTTATCAAACTCTTTCATATATAAAAAAGAGATAGTAACAGCAGGATTCATATGTGCACCGCTTATATGACCAAAGGTATAAATAAGTGCTGTTACTACAAAACCAAAAGTAAGGGCTATACCTATATGACCCATTGCCCCTGTTAAGGTTTCTATCACAATTGCACCACATCCTGCAAAGACAAGAATATATGTGGCTATGAACTCTACTGTATATTTTTTATTTGTTTTCATATTAAAATAGTGTTATCCCAATTGGTGTTTTTGAATTTTTTGCTGCTTTTTTTGCACCGTTTAGTATATCGTCAAAGTCTTTTTTTGTTATTGATGAATTTATCTCGATAATTGCAGCTGCAACATCTAATAGATCAAATTCCCTTTTTATCCCAAATCTGTCTTTTGATTTTATATATCCGTTTTCTCGGTCTTTGGCATTGTATAATGATGCAGCAGCATCTCTAAACTCTTTTTGAATATTATTTACAATTTCAAATGTTTTATCAAAAGGGGTGCTGCCAAAAGCACAGAAAAAGTCATCACCTCCAATATGTCCTATAAAGGTGTTTTGTTTTGAGGAAAGCTCTTTTTTGAGTATCTGAGCAAACATTGTAATAGCTCTGTCTCCCTGTCTGAAACCGTAGGTATCGTTAAAAGGCTTAAAGTCATTAAAATCAAAATATACTATATGATATGTTTTATTATCTTTGTTTAAAAAGGCATTGTTGATATATTTTTCAATCTGTGAATTACCCGGAAGTTTTGTAAGGGGGTTTTGATCTCTTGCTATCTCTATACTTCTGAAATAGGACAGTTCCAATAGGTTATTAAGATCCACAAAGCCGTAATATTCATTGTTTCTTGTGATAAATATCCCGGTTTTATCTATTTTAGTAAGATTATAGATATCCAGTATCTTGTCGATACTCCACGATATCTCCGCACTAACTACACTTTTCATATATTTTGTTACGCTTGCTTCCATATTGGCATTTTTAGCCAAGCTCATACCGTACTGTGAATATGACATCTTTTTAATATCTTTTTCATATACGGCACCTAAAAGTGTGTAGTAACTGTCTATGATAGGGACAAAATGGTTTTCCGAATTTACCTTAAAGTATAAAAAAAGTTCCTCAAGGGTTGCCGTTTCGTATAGAGGGGGGATTTTCTTGATCTTATCTTTTGATATATTATTTGTACTGCTGTCCCTTTTGTCACTTTTATAAAGCTCTTTTATCTGTTTGTATGAAGATTCTATTTTAGTATACTTTGTAGATGGTTCTTTTATGAAATATCCCTGTATAAAATCAACTCCCATATCTTTACAAACATAGTACTCATCAATAGTTTCTACACATAAAGCTATAACTTTTATATTCATAATATGCGCCATTTTAATGATAGATGAAAAAAATAGTCTTTTTTTAATATCTTTTGCAATGTTATCGATGAACATCCTGTCTAGTTTTATAAAATCACAGTTTGGATAGTAAAGAAGCTGAAATCCAGAAACTCCCGTAGCAAAATTGTCTATTGCTACGCTGTATCCCTCCTGTTTGTATCTTGAGAGGAGGTTTCTAATGATATTGGGTTCTTTAAGAGTTGATTTTTCACTTATCTCAAAAAAGATAAGATTTGTATCCATATTAAGATCATTGAAAAGTTCCGCCGTATTTCCTACGGTAAAATCGGGCATATTCATAATACGGTAATCTATATTATAAAATAATCGCAAGTTTTGTATATCTATTTTTTTAAACTCCTGTAAAACCTTTACTCGTAAGTAAAGGTCAACTTGATATAAAATACCGTCATTGTATGCTTCATCGAAAAAATTTGCAATAGAGTAAAAACCGCCTGCTTCTTTATAGTTTCTTAAAAAAACTTCAACGGCATATGTTTTACCGCTTCTTATATTGACTATAGGCTGATAGGCAAAATTAACTTTGGAGATTATCTCTTCCCATTTTTTATTTAGCAATAGTAAGTCTTAATCTCTTTTTTTTCTGAAAAGATGGTAGTTCTCTTTTTCAAGCATCAGTTCAATATAATCTTTTACACACTTTGAACAATCACACCATACACCTGAAGGAAGCCTTATCTCAAGTTTCTTTTTATCTTTTAATTTTATGATTTTTTTTACACTTAATATTTTTGTAGTTGCACTAAAGTCATAGCTGCTTAGATCTATATCTTTTTTGTAAAAAAGTGTCTGTTCTTTGAAGTTTCCCCACCCTGGGATCCCTTCTTCCGTATATGGTACTTCATCGTCGTTTTTAAATCTGACGATAAATTTATAGTGACCATCCTCAAAGACATCGATAACTTTCCCTTGTCCAAAGACTAGTCCATATACCTTTCTACCTTTTTTTACTTTGTGAAAATATGCTTTTTTCATTGTTTTCCTATTGTGATTAGATCTTATTTTTATTTTTGATTGTATATCACGATAGTTACTAAACAGTTACATAAACAGAATGAAAAAGGGTATTGTTTTTCTGTAACCATATTGCAATACACAAGATATAGAATTTTACAATTTTATATATAAACGGAGAGAAAATGCAGTTAAAACAATACGAATTCAATAAAGATTATGAAAAACCTGTAGCTTATTTTTCTATGGAGTTTGCAATTCATCAAGCATTGAAGATATATTCAGGAGGTCTTGGTTTTTTAGCAGGCTCTCATATGAGAAGTGCTTATGACCTAAAACAAAATATGGTAGGTGTGGGTATATTATGGAGTTACGGTTATTACGATCAAGCAAGAGATGAAGATAGAAATTTAAAAATTGAATTTAGAAGAAAAAGATATCATTTTTTAGAAGATCTAAATATAAAGGTTACGGTTAACATCGATTCAAAACCTGTGGTGGTAAAAGCATATATGGTAAAAGCCGAGCTGTTCGGTACTGCACCTATGATACTTCTTTCTACAGATGTTGAGGAGAATGATTATTTATCAAGAACCATTACCCATAAACTTTATGATGCCCATGAACAGACAAGGATAGCACAAGAGATAGTTTTGGGAATAGGTGGAGTTAAGGTACTAGAGGCACTTAACCATAAAGTTGATATATACCATATGAACGAAGGTCATGCACTTCCTTTGGTATTTGAACTTTATAAAAAAAGATTTAGTAAAAAAAGTGATCTTAAAGAGGCTGTTAGGTTTACAACCCATACCCCTGAAGCTGCAGGAAATGAGATATATAATATAAACCTTTTAAAGAAGATGGGATTTTTTAACGGTCATGATCTTAAAACCGTAAAAGAACTAACGGGAATAGATGATGATAATTTCAGCTTAACAGTAGGTGCTTTAAGAGTTGCAAAGATTGCAAACGGTGTATCTGTAATGCATGCAAAAGTTGCTAAAGATATGTGGAAAGATTACGGAAATATCTGTGATATTATACCAATAACAAATGCGCAAAATAAAAGGTTCTGGGCAGACAAGCCTATGATAAGAGCACTTGACGAGCATGAAGATTATGAGCTTATTGCAAGAAAGAAACATCTAAAAAGAAACCTTTTCAACGAAGTAGCCAACCAAACAGGAAAGGTGTTCGATCCTGAGATCTTAACTATTGTTTGGGCTAGAAGATTTGCTGAGTATAAGCGTCCCGGATTATTAAAATACGATTTTGCAAGATTTGAGGATATGATCACAAGAAGTGAAAAACCTATACAGATAATTTGGGCGGGTAAACCTTATCCTCACGATACGAATGCCATAAATCTATTTAATGAACTAACATATATAGCAAAAAACTATAAAAATGTAGCGGTACTTATAGGGTATGAACTTGATCTTTCAAAGCTATTGAAAAAAGGTGCCGATATCTGGCTTAATACACCAAGAATCACAAGAGAAGCCAGCGGTACGAGTGGTATGAGTGCTGCTATGAATGCAGCTATTAACTTCTCAATAGCTGACGGCTGGCATCCTGAATTTTGTAAAGAGTCTCAAAATGGATTTACTATACTTGGAGCAGATGGGTCACTTCCTATAGATGAGCAGGATAGAAACGATAATAAATCTATGATGGATAGACTTGAAAGTGAGATCATACCCACTTATTACAATGATACTAAAAAATGGACTCAATTGATGAAAAATTCAATGAACGATGTTCTTCACGAATTTGATTCGGGATCTATGGCTCATAAGTATTATGAGAATATGTATAAGTATTGATTGATCATATAGCCTTATTTTAAGTGAGGCTATATATCAAATAAACTACCGCTAAAATTAGCATCATTTAGTTTTGCACTATTTGCTAAGTCCACTATATCAGCTCCACTTTTGGTTCAAAGAAATCATTTTCAAAACTTATCCTTGATATGTGTGAAGAGCTTAAAATTTAGAAAAATCTAAACAAACCCTATCTTCCTAGTCCCATCTTTCGCTTCATCTTGAATAGTTTGCATATTGGTAACAACCTGCACAACCTTTGAGAGCAACTCTCTAGTTTCTTTATCGTTTGTTTCTAACTTTTCAAGCCTTTTTATAATGTCAAAGTATGGAACAGACTGATTTTTTAGTTTTGTAAATGTACGCATGATTTCTTTAGTAACATTAACAGCTAGGCCACTTTTTAAAACTGTCGCCAACATGTACACACCCTGTTCAGTAAATACATATGGGTTTGTTCTTATCATATTAAAATTTGTGGTCGCATTTTGCGACCGCAAATTCTCAAACTCTTTATCACTTAATTGAAACATCTTGTGCTTGCACTCTCTTCGAGAAAATCACTATCAAATCTTTCAATATTTCTTTTTACTTGTTCATTAAGTCTTTTAGTCGGCACATCATACAACTCTGCCAAATCCTTATCCACCATCACTTGAACACCACGAATGATAAATATATTGTCATCAACAACTATATTTTTTAAAACCTCTGTATTGCTTTGCATTTTAGAACCTTTTAGATTATATTTAAAACTATACCAAAAAAATCTAAGTAACTTGAAAAATATGACACATTGCAATTCTATGTAATCAAAATGTTCATTACTAATAGTATCGTTTTAAAATAATTTTAATACGAAGAGGTAAAAATGTTATCAAATATAGAATTTATGCAAAGTGTAAAGTCACTTAAAGATGTAGAGATTGAAGGTAAAAGAGTTTTAATAAGGGTTGATTTTAATGTACCTATGGATAAACAACACAATATAACAGATGACAATAGAATAAAAGAGGCACTACATACTATAAACTACTGTATAGACCATAGTGCAAAACAAATAGTACTAGTTACACATCTTGGAAAACCAAAAGGGTATGATGAAAATCTATCTTTAAAACATCTCATCAAAAGAGTTGAGAGATTAATTGATAAAAATATCACACTTGTTGATAACTTTATAGAAGATAATAGTGCTATAAAAACTTCAAAAGATGGTGATATATTTTTACTTGAAAATATTAGATTCTTTGAAGGTGAAACAAAAAATGACGAGTCTTTGGCAAAAGAGCTTGCATCTTTATGTGATGTTTTTGTAAATGATGCTTTTGGTACGTCTCACAGGGCTCACAGTTCTACTGTGGGTATTACAAAATTTGTTGATACTAAAGTTGCAGGATTCTTACTAAAAAGAGAGATAGATGCTTTTGCAAAAGCACTTTATAGTCCTGTACAGCCTATTTGTTTAGTAGTGGGTGGTGCTAAGGTAAGCTCAAAGATCACTCTTTTAAACAATATTATTCCTAAAGTTGACAAGATAGTAATAGGTGGAGCTATGAGCAATACTTTTTTAAAATCAATGGGATATGATATGAAAGCTTCACTTGTTGAGGATGACTATCTAACAGAAGCCTCAATGATACTTCAAAATGCAAAACAAAATAAAGTAAATGTATATCTTCCTGTGGATGTTGTCATAACAGATAATATAGAACACCCTATAGATACAAAAATAGTTCCTTCTCAAGATATTTTAGAAGGCTTTAGTGCAGTTGATATAGGACCTGCATCTGTGAAACTTTTTGAAGAGGCTATAGGGTTGTCAAATACCATTGTATGGAACGGTCCTATGGGTATATTTGAGATAGACAGATTTTCTAAAGGTACATTTAGAATAGCCCATGCCATAGCTGATACTTATGCTTACAGTATAGTTGGTGGTGGAGATACTGCAAATGCAGCAGATAAAGCAGGTGAAAAAGAAAATATCAGCTTTATAAGTACAGGCGGCGGTGCTAGTTTGGAGCTTTTAGAGGGTAAGATACTTCCAGGATTTGAAAATCTTGAAAAGGTAGAATAGGTACTTGTTATGGATATAAAAGCTATCGATCTGTATCTTCAAAAGCTCAAAAACGGTTCAAAAAATATTGAAGATGTGGATGATGCTGATCTTGCCGATTATCTTGAGACGGTAAAACAAAAAGATGAGGATAAGTTTTTTGACTATCTTAACTCTTTACCTTTAAATATAAGAGCTCAAACTTTTATGGAGCTTCCTACATCTTTTCAAGTTGATCTTATCTTAAAGTATGATCCAAAAGGGTTGTCTTTGATATTAGAGGAGCTTCAAAGTGATGAAGTTACAGATCTTTTTATAGCAATCGGCAAAACTGATAAAGAAAAAGAGGAGGAGGTGTTCCTCCTTTTAAGTGACAAAACACAAAAAAATATAGAGAAGCTTATCTCTTATGATGACAGTGAAGCCGGCTCACTAATGCAAACGGAAGTTTTTAAAGTAAGTGCCACAAGAACAGTGGCTTATGCGGTAGAGAAACTGGCAAGGCTTAAAAAAAGCGGTATGGGAACGGTTCAAAATGTCTTTATAACAGATGAAAAGTCAAGGTTTATAAAATCTATTGCAATTGATGATTTGATACTTGAAGATAAAGATTCAAGATTTGATTATATTCTTGGTAAATACACAGATGATTATAGCATAATATCCCATGATTCACTTGATGAAGTTGTTAATATGATAGAAAAGTATGACCTTGTCTCTTTAGCTGTTGTTGACAGAATGGGGCATCTAATAGGTAGAATAACCCATGATGATGTTTTGGATTTTATGCAAGAGCGTGCAACAAAACAGATATACAACCTTAACAGAGTAGATGAAAATGAAGAGATACAAGAGAGCTTTTCAAAAACAACAAAGACAAGAGCCACTTGGCTTACCGTAAATCTGGTCAATGCGGTTATCGCTTCTTTGGTAATCGGTATCTTTGAGCATACCCTTGAAACTATTGTAGCCCTTGCAGTTCTTATGCCGATTGTTGCAAATATGGCAGGAACCGCATCGGTACAGACCATGACCGTTATGGTAAGGCAGATGGCACTAGGGGAGATAAGTTTAAGCAATGTTAAACCGATCTTGAAAAAAGAGATAAACATATCTTTTTTAAACGGTATTTTATTTGGAGTATTAAGCTTTGGGGTGACACAGGTTTGGTTTGGAAATATATTGATCTCTACAGCTATAGGTTTGTCTATGTTTGTTAGTTTTTTAAGTGCGGGAGTTTTAGGTGCAAGTATCCCTATGATACTTAAAAAATTCAATCTTGATCCTGCAGTTGCTAGTTCTGTTGTTGTTATAACTTTGGTTGATATAATAGGGTTCTTTAGTTTCTTGTGGTTTGCGGAGTTGATTATTCTTTAGAGTTAATCTTTAATTTGGCTGTAATCACAATGTAATGAAGGTGTAGTAGTATTGGTTTATAAAATCAAAAGGCTTGATAGACAAATGGATAATAAACTTATAGAAGAAAGCTTAAAAGAACAGAACAGCTTTTTTAGTAATGAACACGGTATCGATACGATTACACAAGACAGTAACAGCGGTGCTTTAAAAAGCTATCCAATACCACAAAGGTACAATAAGATAAAACTTGTTTTATTACCGGTAAATAAAAAGAAATTTTATTTTTACTGGGAATTTACCAACAAGTTCTTAACTGAAAACTTAGTTGACTTAAAAAATATAACTTTTCATATTGTAGATGAAGATCACAATCTTATTAGTATTATTGAGTGTGAAAGTGAATATGGGCAGTATTTCTACCTAAATGACCACCATGCAAGATCAATAAAAGTTATTGCAGTTTATAAGCATGGTACTTTATATAAAAAACTTTTAGACTCAAATAGTGTAAAAGTACTCAACCATGAGATTAAATTTCCTTCACAAGATGTTTGGATAAATAAACAAAAAGGATTTACTGAAGTTATAAGAGCTTCTTTAAGTCATTTTACACTTGGTATGTCATCTAAAAACTATGTAGATGAGATAGAGAGTTTAAGAGAGTATGAAAAACTCTCAAAAGAGAGTTTTAGCTCATACACTTTAGGAGGTGACAAATGATAAAAGGATACTGGGTACCGGTACTTCATTCACATCTTCCATTTGTGAAACATCCTGACCATGATTATTTTTTGGAAGAGCATTGGCTTTTTGAAGCTATTACGGAGTGTTATATACCCCTTTTAAAAAATCTACAAAAACTTTATGAAGAGAATATAGATTTTAGACTTACAACATCAGTAACACCACCTTTGGCACAGATGCTTGACGATACTCATCTTATGGAAAAATACGGCAGATACCTTGATAGACTTATTGAGTTAGGGGTAAAAGAGGTTGAAAGAACAAAAGATGACGAGGTGTTTAAAGATGTGGCACTATATTATAAAAACTTTTTTGAAGAGACAAAAGAGTTCTTTGACGGTTTTTTAAAAAGAAATGTTTTAAACGGTTATAAGTTCTTTAATGACCTTGGAAAAATAGAGGTTATAACCTGCGGTGCAACTCACGGTTTTTTACCTCTTCTTAGTGTAAATAAAAGGGCTGTTGAGGTTCAAATAGAGATTGCTGTAGAGTCTCATAAAAGACACTTTAACAAACCTCCAAAAGGGATATGGCTTCCTGAGTGTGCATATTATGAGGGGCTTGATTCTATATTAAAAGATAACGGTATAGAGTTTTTCTTTATGGATTCTCATGGTTTGGTTTACGGTGAGCCTACAGCATTAAACGGTGTATATGCCCCTGTATACACACAAACAAGCGTTGCTGCATTTGCAAGAGATCCCCACTCGGCAAAACAGGTTTGGAGTTCAAAAGAGGGTTATCCGGGGGATTTTAACTATAGGGATTTTTACAGAGATATCGGATATGACCTTGACTATGGTTATATAAAAGATTATATAGATCCTGATGGTTCAAGGGTATTTACAGGGTTCAAATATCATAAAGTTACGGGTAACAGTGACTTTAAAGAGGTATATGATCCAAAAATTGCAATGGACACTACAGTAAGTCATGCTGAAGATTTTCACCTTAACAGAGAAAAACAGTTTGAGTATCTTTCCCAAAATATGGATAGAACCCCTATGGTAGTTTCCCCTTACGATGCTGAGTTGTTCGGTCACTGGTGGTTTGAAGGACCGCAGTTTTTATACAATGTATTTAAACAAATAGATAAACACAAGGTTATAAAAACAGTTACCCCAAACGAATATCTAAGTATGTACAGTAAAAATCAGGTGGTAAATCCAAGTGCCTCATCTTGGGGTGACGAGGGTTACTATGATGTTTGGCTTAATGAAACAAATGCTTGGATATACAGACATCTTCACAATATGGCTGACGAGATGGTATATCTTGCAAATGAGAATAAAGATGAAAAAGATTTCGGCAAGATACGACTGCTAAATCAGATGGCAAGGGAGCTTTTACTATCACAAAGTAGTGACTGGGCTTTTTTAATGACAACTAAAACTGCAATAGAGTACAGCGAACAAAGAACCAAAGAACATATCCATAATTTCAATAAACTTCAAGATATGCTTGAGAGCTATATAGATTATGAAGTTTTAGAAACACTAGAATATAAGAATTCTATATTTAGTTTTATTGATTTTAGAACATACTGTACTACTGACTAAAAGGATTAAGCATGTTTGAAAAGATAAAAACTAAAATAAAAAAATTACTGAAAAAACGACAAACTATAAGTGAAAAGTTTGAAGCTGTACACAAAAAACTTGAGCATAAAAAATCATTACTTAAAGATAAAAGTGATGCAGACTCTTTAAAGCAGAGAGAAGTTTTAGAGAATCTTATTGTAAGAACTAAAAAGCTTATCATAAAATATAAGTAGAACAATATTATGTATTTAAATAACTTTTCGGTGATGCATGTTGAGGATGAGCAAGATATTCAGGATATTGTTAGATATATATTAGAACCTAAAGTTAAAAATATATATTTTGCTTCAAACGGAGAAGAGGCATTGGAAGTATTTGAAAAGTATAACCCTGATATAATCTTAAGTGATATAAATATGCCACATATGAACGGCTTGGATATGGCAAAGAAGATTAAAGAATTAAATCCTGATATACCTATTGTTCTTTTTACCTCATTTGACAATCCAGATTATTTAAAAGAAGCTATAAACACAGGAATTGATAAATATATAGAAAAACCATTTGATAATAAGATGGTTTGCAATACCCTTGATTGTATAGCAAAAACTCTTTATGTAAATATTGAAAAAAAGAATATGGAAAAGATGGTGCAAACGCAAAGTAAAGTTGCTGCAATGGGTGAGATGATAGGAAATATTGCACATCAATGGAGACAACCTTTAAGTGTAGTATCTACATTGGCAAGTGCAATTACTGTTAAAATTGACTTAGGAGTGGATATCCCACAAAAAGAGTTATATGCTCATTCAAATAATATATTGGAACAAGTTAATTACCTGTCAGGTACTATAGACGACTTTAAGGACTTTTACAATCAGTCAGATAAAACTTTTAAAGCTTTTAATATAAAAGAAAGCATAGATAAAACCATAAAGCTTACAAAAGACTCATATAAAAGTAATAATATTATAACTATACTTGATATTGATGATTTTATGTTTTTTCAAAAAGAGAATGAACTTATACAAGTTTTTTTAAATATTTTTAACAATGCAAAAGATGCATTTATCATAAATGAAATTGATACACAGAAGAGATTTCTATTTATAGAGATTGAAAAAGCTAAAGAGAGCTGTATTATAACTATAAAAGACAGTGCAGGAGGGATAGTCCAAGATGCTCTTGAAAGGGTATTTGAACCATACTTTACAACAAAGTTTGAATCACAAGGAACCGGTATAGGTCTTTATATGAGCAATAAGATAATAACAGAACATTTTAAGGGAAAGATATATGCTTATAACGAGGAATATAACTATAATGACCTAATATTAAAAGGTGCAGTTTTTAAAATAGTTTTGTAACTAAAGTGTATCTGTAGTTAAATATAATTTCTTATTCCAACAGGAATAGAAGGAGAGTGTATGACAAAGTCTTATAAACAAAGTATGAACAGACTTAAAAACAATATTAAAGATATTCTTGATATATTTATAAATGATAATAAGTTGATAATAGATATTGTAGAAAATTGTTCACAAAAAGCAGCTTTAGAGGGTAAAAATAGATTAAATGATGAGAATATTTCTAATCGTTTAGAAAAATTAGATTCCGATATTGTGGATATATTATCGTTAAAAGATATTAAGAAAAAAGATATAAAAGCTGCTTCAGTATACTTAAAAGTCAATAGTGATCTTTCAAAAGTTGCAAAGAACATAAGAACAGTGATAACAAAACTTCAGCTTTGTAGTAAAGACCTTGAGGATATCAGTATAAAAAAGTATGCAGTTAAAATATATAAAAACATTATAAAAATTTTGAATATTCTAAAAAATATGCTAGTACTTGATGATCTTGACGAGATAAACGATGAGTATGAGCAGATTATTATTCTGGAGTCTAAAATAGATAATACTTATGAGGATATAAACAGATATATTGTAAAAGAATCTTCAAATAACGATCCACACGAAGATGTGATGGTAGTGTTAAGAAAAAGTGAGAAAATAGCTGCAAGAACTGTATCTATCGCTTCACTTATAAAGTATGGAAATTAATAC
>JAYEKV010000099.1:0-6098 GCA_034716855.1 Campylobacterota bacterium
CATAACCAATACGATGTAATAGAAGCAGCAGCTGTAAGAGTTGAGCTTATAAACGGTGAATATATCGTTAAAGATAAATTTCACAGATATTACCTTTCCCGTTATCCAGTCAACTACTACTCTTACCAAGTACATAGGCTAACACCTGAGTTGATACTTGAACATAGAAACAAAACAGAAAACAAATATGCTTCATACTTTAAAGAAGATGAAGATTTTGCAATTTTTTGTGATGGTGCAAAAACTTTAGTGGCTCACAATATCTCTTTTGAATTAAAGCATATAGAAGGTCTGGTATCTTTTGAAAATCACTTTTGTACTATGAAAGAGAATAAAAAAATAGTAAAAGCACTTAATAAGAACGGTCGTATAAAGAATCCAAAACTAGATGAAACCTGCATCCACTACGGTATAGATTTTGACCCTGATGCTTACCACAGTGCTACTTATGATGTGAGCAAATGTTATGAGATATTAAAATGTATGGATAAACTTGATCTTTTAAAAGGATAAGATATGACAATAACAGCAAACTATGTAGATATAGAAAATAGATCTATATATCCTGCAATAGTAGTTGTAGAGGATGAAACAATAGTATCTGTTTCAAAAACAGATAAAAAGGTTGATAACTATATTCTTCCGGGGTTTATAGATGCACATATTCATATTGAAAGTTCTATGATGATCCCCTCACAGTTTGCACGGCTTGCTGTTAGGCATGGTACTGTGGCAACAGTTTCAGACCCTCATGAGATAGCCAATGTTCTTGGTATTGAGGGTATAGACTTTATGATAGAAAATGGAAACAGTGTAAATTTCAAGTTTCATTTTGGAGCATCTTCCTGTGTACCCGCAACACCTTTTGAAACAAGCGGAAGTACTTTGGATGCTAAAGATATTGAGACACTTTTAAAAACAAGAGAGCTTAACCATCTAGGTGAAGTTATGGCATTTCCAAGTGTGATAAACGGTGAAAAAGAGATGTTGGCAAAAATAGATGCAGCAAAAAGATTAAATATCCCCGTAGACGGTCATGCTCCATCTTTAAGCGGTGAAGATCTAAAAAAATATATAGATGCAGGTATCTCAACAGATCATGAGTCCAGCACACTTCAAGAAGCAAAAGAGAAACTTAACCTTGGGATGAAGATACTTATCCGCCAAGGAAGTGCCGCAAAGAATTTTGAAGCTTTGATACCTTTAATTGAGGATTATTATGAAGATATAATGTTCTGCAGTGACGATAGACATCCAAATGATCTTTTAAAAGAACACATAAATATAATGGTCAGTCAAGCAGTGAAAAAAGGATATGATCTTTTTAAAGTTCTAAAAGCTGCTTGTATAAATCCTATAGAGCATTATAGCTTGGATGTAGGATGTTTAAGAGAAGGGGATAAGGCTGATTTTATAGTTGTTGAAGATCTTGAAAATTTTAATATTTTATCTACTGTTATAAATGGAAAAACTGTTTTTCAAAACGGTAAAAGTGATATTGAAACTGTGGAAGTAAATTCTTTAAATAATTTCAAAGCAGAACCTATATCAAAAGATGATATAGCTTTTCAAAGTGATTGTGAAACTATAGAAGTTATACAGGCTATAGATCATGAGCTTTTAACAAAAGAGTTTAAGTATCACAATTCAAAAGATGGTCAATTTGTCTCAGATATAGAAGATGATATATTAAAAATAATAGTTGTAAACAGATATGAAAAAAACTCTAAACCATCTGTTGGCTTTATAAATGGTTTTGGATTAAAGCATGGTGCCATAGCTTCAAGTGTGGCACACGATTCACACAATATTGTAGCTGTTGGATGCACTGATGAAGAGATAGTAAAAGCTGTAAATACGATCATAGCTTCTAAGGGTGGTGTATGTTGTGTAAATAGTGATGAGGTAGTTTCTTTAGCATTGAATATTGCCGGTATCATGAACAGTGGGGATGGTTTTGAAACAGCTAAAAGATATGAAAAGCTTGATAGTTACTCAAAAGAAGTTTTAGGTTCAATATTAAGTGCCCCGTTTATGACACTATCCTTTATGGCATTGCTTGTGATACCTGAACTAAAATTAAGTGATAAAGGTTTGTTTGATGGAAGGGAATTTCATTTTATTCCACCCTGTATAGAGGTGCCCTAAAGTAAAAAATCCACAAAACTTATATTTATCATTTGCTTAGATTTTGTGGAATAATTGGATACAATAAGTATATATACTTTATAAGGTTGTACTTTAATGGATCCAAAAAAAACTAATTTTATACTTGAAGGTCTAATAGATCGAAAAGTTAACGGTAAAAAGAGCAGGATACCTGCTAGGCTAGATTTTTATCAAAGTTTAAGTGGTTTGATACTTGCTATTTTTATCAAATTTCATCTTATCTTTGTATCGTCTATTTTGATAAGCAATGACTTTATGTATAGTGTGGACAAAATACTCTCAGGAAGCTTATTTGTAAAAGGGGGAGATCCTGCATTTATAGTTGGGTTTGCTTTTTTTATCTTTGTGGTTTTAGTAGTTCATGCTCTACTTGCTATAAGAAAATTTCCAAATTCATACAGACAGTTTAGAAATTTCAGCTCACATACTATGATGTATCCTCACAACGACACTAAACTTTGGGGGACACAGATCATTACCGGTTTTGTACTGTTCTTCTTTGCTTCTATGCATCTATATCAGATGATGAGCGAACCTGCAAATATAGGACCTTTTTTAAGTTCGGACAGAATATGGTCTGACAACGCGTGGGTTATGTATATCATACTTCTTATTGCTGTTGAACTTCATGCTACTATAGGGCTTTATAGATTGGCTGTAAAATGGGGCTGGTTCAATGGAAAGACTTATAAAGCTACAAGAGAAAAACTAAAAAAAATAAGAAACGGCATCATTGTATTTTATATTGTTCTTGGTACCTTGTCGTTGGCAGCATATATGAAAATAGGTTACGAACATCAAGACAATTATGGTCAAAAATATATACCCACACATAAGGTTGTAAAATGAAAATATTTTATACAGATACATTGGTTATAGGTGGTGGACTTGCTGGTCTTAGACTGGCAATCGCTACACAAAAAGCAGGGCATAAAACCATGGTATTATCTCTTATACCTGTAAAAAGATCACACTCTGCAGCGGCTCAGGGCGGTATGCAGGCAAGCTTGGGGAACTCTGTTATGTCCAAAGGGGACAATGAAGATGTACACTTTGAAGATACTGTAAAAGGAAGTGACTGGGGATGTGACCAAAAAGTTGCAAGGATGTTTACACATGTTGCACCAAAAGCTATAAGAGAGCTTACAGCTTGGGGAGTTCCTTGGACTAGGATAGCTAAAGGTAGTAAAGATGCAGTTATAAACTCTGAGCATACTACACTTACAGAAGAGGAAGATGTTCACGGACTTATCGCTTCAAGAGATTTTGGGGGGACTAAGAAGTGGAGGACTTGTTATACAGCTGATGCTACTGGTCACTCTATGCTTTATGCCGTAGCAAATGAAGCTATAAAACATGATGTACGAATTCAAGAGAAAAAAGAGGCTGTAAAACTTATCCATAAAGATGGAGTGTGTTACGGTGCTGTTGTAAAAGATCTTATGACAGGGGAGCTTGAAGCTGTTTTGGCAAAAGCTACCGTTGTAGCAACAGGTGGTTATGGAAGAATTTTTGAAGCAACTACGAATGCTGTTATCTGTGAAGGTACCGGTGCTGCTTTGGCACTTGAAACAGGTGTAGCAAAGCTTGCAAATATGGAAGCTGTACAGTTTCACCCTACAGCAATAGTTCCTTCAGGTATCTTGATGACTGAGGGGTGTAGAGGTGACGGTGGAATTTTAAGGGATGTTGACGGGTATAGATTTATGCCCGATTATGAGCCTGAGAAAAAAGAGTTGGCTAGCCGTGATGTCGTAAGTCGTCGTATGACTGAGCATATGAGAAAAGGTAAAGGTGTAAAGTCACCTTACGGAGATCATCTATGGCTTGATATTTCGATACTTGGTCGTGAACATATTGAGAAGAATCTAAGAGATGTACAAGAGATCTGTCAAAACTTTTTGGGAATTGACCCAGCCAATGAGGGTGTATGGATACCGGTGCGTCCAATGCAACACTACTCTATGGGTGGTATAAAAGTTGATGAAACCGGTCAGTCTCCTCACCTAAAAGGGCTTTTTTCATGTGGTGAAGCAGCATGTTGGGATCTTCATGGATTTAACAGACTAGGTGGAAACTCTGTAGCAGAGACGGTTGTGTCTGGGATGATAATTGGTGAGTATGTAAGTGATTTTTGTAAAAACTATAATCTAACATTTGATACAAAATTGGCTTGGGATTTTATGGAGGAGTTTGACAGAGAACAGGATCTGATCCTATCAAATCTTTGTGATCTGGTACATAAACCAAATGAAATAAGTATTTATGATCTAAGAGATCGTATGAGAAAAGTGATGATGGATAAAGTTGGTATCTTTAGAACAGGTAAGGAACTTCAAGAAGCTCTTGATGAATTTAAAGAGCTAAATAAGCTAAGTGAAGGTGTTCATATAAGAACTGGAAGCAAGTCTGCAAACCCAGGGTTAATCGATACTTTAAGAGTTAAAAAGATGTTGAAACTTGCTCTTTGTATCACAAAAGGTGCTTTATTACGAACAGAAAGCCGTGGAGCTCACACAAGAGAAGACTTCCCAAAAAGAGATGATAAAAACTGGCTCAAAAGAACTCTTACCTCTTGGAATTATGAGTGCAGTGATGAACCAAAGGTTGAGTATGAGGATCTGGATATTATGTCTATGGAGCTTCCTCCAGGCTTTAGAGGCTATGGTAAAAAAGGAAATATAATAGAACATGATGATACTGATAAAAGATTAAAAACAGTAAATGCCATAAAAGAGGTAAACAAAGATTGTGACAGACATGAGATACAACACATGATTATGCCATATGAACTTCCAAAAAAATATAAAGAAAAAAATGAAAGAGTAGGGGTGGGATATGAGTAGAAAATTAAAATTTAATATATTCAAATACAATCCATTGGATGGTGATGATAAACCAAAATTAAAAACTTATGAACTTGAAGAGACTCCTGGGATGACAATCTTTGTTGCACTTAACTTTATAAGAGATAAGATGGATCATACTTTGCAGTTTGATTTTGTGTGTCGTGCCGGTATCTGTGGAAGCTGTGCCATGGTTATAAACGGAACACCAACACTTGCTTGTAAAACTCTTACTTCATCTTTTAAAGATGGTGAGATCATACTTATGCCGTTACCGATTTTTGAACTTATTGGTGATCTTTCTATAGATAGTGCAAATTGGATGAATGGTATGTCAAAAGATGTACAAAGTTGGATACATACACAAGAAAAAACAGATATAAATAAGATAGAAAAACCAATGGAGCCAGAAATAGCAGATGATGTTTTTGAACTTGACAGATGTATAGAGTGTGGATGTTGTGTAGCTGCATGTGGTACAAAAAGGATGCGACCTAAATTCAAAGGTGCAGTTGCTCTAAATAGAGTTGCTAGATTTGCTATGGATCCAAGAGATGAAAGAACAATGGATGATATGTATGAGATAATAGGAGATGATGAGGGTGTATTTGGTTGTATGTCTTTACTTGGTTGTGACGACACTTGCCCAAAACATTTACCTCTTCAAACAAAAATAGCATACTTAAGAAGAAAAATGGTGCAAGTTAAATAGATGCAAAATATCATAGATATTGTAAAAAGTAAGGTTGATTTAACTAATAAACAAATTGAAAATATTATAAATCTTTTAGAAGATGGAAGTACCATAGCTTTTATAGCTCGATATAGAAAAGACCTAACTGGAAATGCAAGTGATGAGACACTTATAAAGTTCCAAGAGGTTTATGAGTATGGGCAAAAGTTTTTAAAAAGAAAAGAAGATATAGAAAATATCCTAAAAGAGAAAGACTCACTAACTGCTAGAATTCAAGAGCAGTTAGATGGTGCTTTAGCTTTGACAGCTTTAGAAGATATTTATGAGCCTTTTAAGGGTACTAAAAATAGCCGTGCTGATGATGCAGTTAAAAATGGCTTGACTGATCT
>JAYEKV010000100.1:0-6077 GCA_034716855.1 Campylobacterota bacterium
GTATTGTTTAAGCCTTCAATAGGTTTTGGAAAAGAGGTTCTAGTGCCTGTAGCCATAATAAGGTAATCATAATTTAGTGTTTCATCTTCTTGAGTGTATATTTTCTTTTCATCATGATTAATAGATGTAACCCTTAAGTTCTTATACTCTAAAAACGGGTGTTCAAAACCTTTACATAATGAGGAAAGGTCTATTGTCACATCAGCTATGTTGGCTTTGTTTGCGATTAGATCATAAACTTCCGGTTGAAGATTATGATATGTGTGTTTGTCTATCAATGTAATTTTTACATCTTGATACTTTATAAGTTCTCTTAGTGCATATATACCTGAATATCCACCGCCTAAAATAATAATATGTTTCAAAAAATACTCCAATTTTTTTTGGAATTTTAACACTGTTTCATTACAAGGTAGTTACACTACAATGTAACTGCCAAGTAATAAATGTTTTGTAATATTTTATTATAAAAAATTATACTACAAGGTGAAAATAATGTTAGAGTCATTAAACAAGCTTATGAAATTTGCAAAAGAGCTAAAACTTCTATATGTTGAGGATGATGAAGCCTCAAGAGTACAGACTTTGGATATATTGAAGATGTTCTTTGATGATATAATTGTTGCTGTTGACGGGGCTGATGCAATACAGAAGTATGAAAATAATGATGTGGATTTTATTATTACTGATATAAATATGCCTAAAATTAATGGTTTAAAGTTTATAGAACATGTACGAGAAACAAATAAAGATATACCGGCTTTCATTTTATCTGCACACAGTGATACCTCTTTTTTTCTTGATTCAATAGATCTTGGAGTGGATGGGTATATTATCAAGCCTATAAAGTCAGAACAGTTCATAGAGCAGATCAGAAAGAAAGTTTACAAACTATATCTACAGCAGCAGTTAAAAGAGTACCATGAAAATCTGGAACACAAAGTCAAAGAGCAGGTTGAAGAGCTAAGAGCTAAAGATCGTATGCTTATACAACAAACAAAGCTAGCAACCATGGGTGAGATGATGGATATAGTGGCACATCAGTGGAAACAGCCTATAAATATAATATCAATGAATTCATCATTTGTAAAAGAGCTTATGGATGAGGGTATGGAAGTTGATAAAGAGATGATCGACAAGTGTTATGAAAAGGTTTCAGGTCAGATTACACATATGGTTAAAACTCTTGATGATTTTAGAGCATTTTTTAGACCAAGCCAAAAAGTTGAAACTGTTAATTTAGATCAACTTATACAAAGTGTACTTCTTCTTGTACATGATGATCTTATAAAAAACAATATGTTCGTGGAGGTTGAGATACCTGAAAATTTTACTATAGATGTAAACACAGGAGAGATAAAACATATATTTATCAATCTATTGAACAATGCAAGGGATGCTTTTTTGCAAAACAGTATAAAACCAAGAAATATTAAAATCAAAGCATATAAAAAAGATGATAAAACCTATGTAGATACTACCGATAATGCAGGTGGTATCCCTGAACATATTATAAAAAACATCTTTGAAGCAAACTTTACTACTAAAGAGAAGTCAGGTGGTACGGGTATGGGGCTATATATGTCAAAGTTTATAGCTAAAAAGAATCATGCAAACCTAACAGTAGATAACACAGCTAATGGGGCTTGTTTTAGACTTGTTTTTTAAGGTCTCATTAGATAAGTATATGGAGCTTTAATTAAATGTTACTCTCTGATCAAAAGAGTTTATATAGTAAAAACTCTTTTGCTTTCCATTCCAGATACTTAAAGAGAAGCTATAAATATCTCAACGAAAGGGCTTACTTATTAATTATAAACTCATCAAATATTTTACAATATTAATATCATTAAGATTTTTATATTCCTCTATCTCATAATAGATGGCTTCTGATATATCTATATTATCTTGTACGATATTATTTATATCTATTTGCAATATATCTAATCTTTGAGTTATAATATTCCAAACTTCATCTAAATCAATACCAAAATATCCATGAACTATAGAATTTCTAAAATTTACTACTTTTCTAAAATAACTTGGTGCTAAAGAACTAAACCTATCATCTTCAAGAAGTTTGTTTAAAGCAACACCAATAATTTCAAGTTGTCTCATAGAAGCATCCCAATGTAAACTACTATGTTGAAAATCATTTGGATTATCAAAAAGTTTTGTATATTCTCTAATTTTCTCAATCGCCACCAAAATATCTACTATAAATAGTTCAATATCTCTTTTCTTTTTATTAGACATATATAATATCTTTTTCAATTTTATTTTTATAGTACGCTCTTATACTATCAATATATCCAACATCAACAGGTAATTTAAAACTATCCTCTAAGTATTCTTTTAAATCATCTCTTAGAAAGAAATCTTTTGTATTTGATTCTATGACAATATCTATATCACTATTTTCATTTGCAGTATCTTTCGCATAGCTTCCAAACAAACCAATTTTAGTAAGGGCAAAGTCACTCTGTAACTCATGCTTATGAGTTGTTAAAAAATTCAATATATATTCTTTAGTCATTCCTACCTCCTGTTTTAAATTTATCAATTATATCATAAACTTATTCAATCTTAATTCAAATGTTTTGACAAAGGAGGAGATTATAACAAATATAAAAAATGATAAAAACACACTTATAATCCAAAATGTAAAAACTTGCTAGAAAATATAATGCGCCCCTATTTTTAAATACTAGGGAAGCTTATTCCTAACCGGTATTTACATAGTGACCCAAGTCCTGATAGTTTAAAAAGTAGTAATATTTGTTATGATAGTATAGATAATGATTTTGACCATACAGTTGATCTAAAAGATGGAGGGTATCAAAAGTTATATAAACTCTTTTGGTTTTCCTATATAATACCCTTGTGAGTAATCTATCCCAAGCTCTTGTACTGCCTTAAAGATCTCTTCACTGCTTACAGATTCTGCTATTGTTTTTGCCCCTATATTTGAAGCAAGTTTTATGATGGAATTTACAATTTTTTCTGACTGTTCATTTTCAAGGATGGTTTCTATAAAGGTTGCATCTATTTTAATAAAGTCAATGTGTATGGTATGTAGATTTAAAATACTCATCTCATTTGTACCAAAGTCATCTAGTGCTATTTTAAAGCCGTAATGATGAAGTTTGTTTATATTTTTAATAACAGTTTTATCTTTATTGATTGTGATATTTTCAAAGATCTCAAATATCACTTTTGATGGGTCGATATTATATCTATTTGCAGACTCCTCTATATATTCTACAAAACTATCCGACATAAGGTCATCTTGGGTTATATTTATAGAGATAGGATCCTCTTTATCTTTAAAGTATTCAAATACTTTAGATACTATTATTTTGCCTAGATGTGGAGTAAGATTGAAAAGTTTAGCATTTTCCAAAAAATAGTAGGGTTTAACTACTCTGTTTAGCTCAAGTATTCTAGCAAGTGATTCATACATAACAATTTGCTTGTTTTTATTATCTATTATTGGTTGATAGTAAGGTATCAAGCAATCCTCTTTCAATATTTTCTTTATTTTAGAAAGCCATTTAAGACTATTTTGTCTTTTTTGGATAAGTTGTGAATTGTTAGAGAAAAAGTAATATTTGTGTTTTCCTATCTCTCTGGCTTCTTTTAGTGCTATATGTGCTTCTCTTATTATATCCAACCCAATGCCGCTGCTTATACCTATAGTACATGAGATATGGAACTCATCTATGGGTGTTTGTATTTTTATATATTCTAAGGTGCTTATTATATTTTTTGAAAAGTTTTCAATAGCTGATTTTTCTTTGTCATTTGATACTAAGAAAAGAAATTCATCAGATACAACTCTAAAAAGCTTATCTGTATCATCTTGGACAAGAGAGCTTAAAAACTTGCCCACTTGTTTTAAAACCTGATCTCCTGTAGTGTATCCATATTTACAGTTTATTAGATCAAAGTTGTCTATATTTACCAATATTGCCGTATACTCTTGTTTTGTATTTAGATACATATCTAGCTTTATTTTATTATCAAGTCCTGTAATTGTGTCTTTATATATTTCACTGACAAAATCAGAATTATCGGTATGCGTAAAATCTGCTGTTGGATTGTTTATAGCTTTTATATGTGAGATAGTTTTAATCGCTTTTGATAGTATATTTAGAACTTTTTGTGAAGTGATTGGTTTGATTATCATGCCGTTTACACCAATATTTATAGCTTTATTATAAAAGTCAAGTTCTTGATGTGCTGATATTGTTACTACATATTGAAGTGGATCAATCGTTTTAATATTTTCAGACAGATCTATACCATCCATCTGGGGCATACTTATATCGGTAAAAACTATATCTATTTTGTTTTTATTCTTAGTATATATATCTAAAGCCTCCAAACCGTTTGAAGCAATATAAACCTCTTTGAAAAACATACTAAACAGATCTTCAAGTTGTATTCTTGATTTTTCTTCGTCATCAACACAAAGTACTGTAAATTGCTTTGTGCATGTTGTGATATCTTCTATATTATTCATTTTGTCCCTTTGGCATGCTTATTGTAAATCTTGCACCCTCTTCAAAGTTGTCAACTTCAATAGTTCCTTTAAAGTGCTTTTCTATTATAGTTTTTGTCATATATAGTCCTATCCCCGTCCCTTTACCTTCCTCTTTTGTAGTGAAGTATGGGTTAAATATTTTGTTTAGTATGTTTTGAGGTATCCCACCTGCATTGTCTATAATTTTAACAATATTAAAATTATCCGATTCCTCAAGGTATACTTTGATTTTTTTATCTTCACTTTCACTTAAGCTGTCAAAGGCATCTTTTGCATTGTTGATGATATTTAAAAGTATATGTTCAAACTCGTTTTTAAAACCGTAAAGTTCAATCTCGTGATCTGTTTGTATTGATAGTTGTATATCTTTATTTTTTAGTTGAGGACCAAGAAAATCAAAGATCTTTTTATATATTGTATTTACCAAGAAAAGCTCTTTGTTTTTTGATGGTCTGAAAAAGTTCATAAAGTCATTTATCGTTTCTGACATCTTTGTACTTTGTTCCTCTATAAATTTTGTTTTCTCTTGCACTTCATTATTTTCAAGCATATTTAAAGAGGAGGCAAAATTTAATTTTATTGCTGCTGCATTTATTGCATTTAGAGGTTGTCTCCATTGGTGTGCTATAGCTCCTATCATCTCCCCCATCTCTGCCATTTTTGCCTGCTGGGCTATGATTTTACTATTTTGATGCTGCTCTTTCTCCAACTGCTTTTGTTTTGTTATATTTTCAAAAATAAGCAGCCTTAGTGTTTCATCATTTTCATCTTTTATAAGAGTAGATGATGCAACTACATCTATAATTGAATCATCTCTTGTTAAAAATGTATACTCTTTTGAAATCTCTTTTTTATGGATAAAGATATCATTATGCTCTAGTTTTATCTGTTCCACTTTTTCATCTTCAAATAAACTGTAAAAATCTTTCTCTTTAAACTCTACTTTTTTATATCCTATCATTTTGTAAAAGCTTTGATTGTATTTTATAAATTCTCCGTTTTTATTTATTACGGCAATTCCGGAGCTTGCTTTTTTAAATATATTTGCAATAAGAACCTGCTGCTCCTTTCTCTCTTTTTTTAACTTTATAGTCTCATCTATATTTTGAACAAAAATAATTGCGTTATAGCTGTTTTTAATAAGTACGATGTGGCAGCTTACTTTTATATGGTATATGGTTTTATTTTGTACTATAGTATCTATGTAGCTATTTTTTGATATCTTAATATCGTTTGTTTTACTGTTATAGTAAAACTCAAAACCTTTAAATATCTTATTTGGGTCAAGTCCATCTTCATAGTTTAGGTGTTTTAAAAACTTTATACCAGCTGTATTTATATCTAAGAACTCAGAGAGTTTACCTTCATTGTTAATTGTTGATATAAACATGGCATCATCGATATTGTCAAATATTTTCTTAAATTTCTCGTTTATCTTCATTCTACTTGACATCTCATCGAAGATCTCCATTTTTAGTTTTGTATTATGGTTATCAAGTTCATTTTTCCTTCTAACCTCCGATGTTATATC
>JAYEKV010000101.1:0-5976 GCA_034716855.1 Campylobacterota bacterium
TACTTATATCAACCGCCTGTTTCATAAAAAGCCCTGTCAGATTGATTTTCATCGCCCCATTTATTTTTCTCAGGTTTATTTTTTAGTACCTCTTTTAAGATACCTGTTGCTTTTTTTATATCTTTTGCTTTTACAGCATCTGCGATACTTAGTGCATCTTCAAAATATAGACATGGTATAAGGTAGCCTTCAGCTGTTAATCTTATACGATTACAGTCATTACAAAAGTCATCCAAATGTGGCTCTATGATACCAAACTTATATCCGTCATCTAACACATAACTTTGTGAAGGGCTAGACCCTATTCTGTCAAGTTTTTTGAAGTTGTATTTTTCTTTTATAATATCTTGAATATCTTGGGAAGTAAGACCTTTTTTTACATTTGCATGTGAGTTTTCCATAAACTCGATAAATCTTACCTCATACCCTTTATCTTTACAATATTCCAGTATATCTATTATCTCAGTATCGTTTACATCTTTCATAGGGACACAGTTTACTTTTACACCCATACCCACTTCATGTGCTTTGTCTATACCTTTTATTACGGCATCAAGTACATCTTTTTGTGCTATATGGTGTGCTACCTCTTTTTTTAATGAGTCAAGAGATACATTTATCCTTTTTAGACCTGCATCTTTTAATGTTTGAGCTGCATCTTCCAGTAAAAAAGCATTGGTTGTAAGGGCTAGATCTACATGCGGTGCATAGTCACTTATCATCTTGATAAAATTTTCAAGACCTTTTCGTAGTAACGGCTCACCACCTGTTATCCTTACTTTTTTTATCCCTTCATCAATACCTACTTTTATAAACTCAAAAAGTTCTTCATAAGTAAGCAGGTTTTCGTGAGGTACCCAAGAGAAAGGTTTCTCAGGCATACAGTATCGACATCTAAAGTTACATCTCTCTGTTACAGAAACCCTTAGATAGTCAACACCTCTTCCGTGTCCGTCTATTAGCATAAACTACAGATCTTGTTCGATGATCTTTTTGAATGTAGTGTAGTAAACTTCACTTGCTTCTTTTAAAGATTTTTTGATACCGTTGATGTTGATCTCATCTCCACCTGTAGTACCTATCTTTGTACAGTCTACATTGTGTTTACCTACAAGCTCTTCAAATGCAGGCTCATCTTCGTAAGCTACCTCA
Organism: Campylobacterota bacterium; assembly: GCA_034716855.1. Taxonomy (GTDB): domain Bacteria; phylum Campylobacterota; class Campylobacteria; order Campylobacterales; family Arcobacteraceae; genus JAIOSF01. Next base: position 1,153 of record JAYEKV010000101.1, read on the forward strand.
ACAATAGCTCTACTTAATGACTCAGAGAAGATATCTTTTGTATCTTTTAGAGGCATAGTAATTTTTACACCTGTTTGACCAACTACACCCATCTTGGCAGCTGCTATTGCAACACCACCAACATTTACATCTTTTGCAGATCTTAAAACACCCTCTTTGTTTGCTTCAATAACTAAGTTCCACAGTCCAAGCTCAGCATCAAAGTCTACTTCTGGGTGAGTTCCTGCAACTTTTCCGTACATCTTTTTCATGTAAAGTGATCCACCAAATTCTGACTTAGTCTCACCTAAGATATAAAGTGTGCTTCCCTCTTTTTGAACACAAGATGGTAAAACTTTATTCATATCATCATTTACACCAACAGTTGCAATTGCAGGAGTTGGGAATACACCAACACCGTTAGTTTCGTTGTAAAGTGAAACATTACCACCGATAACCGGAGTATTTAGACCTTTACAAGCTGCTTTGATACCTTCACAAGCTTCTCTAAACTGCCACATAACTTCAGGGTTTTGAGGATTACCGAAGTTTAGACAATCTGTGATAGCTTTTGGAGTTGCTCCTGTCATAGCTACATTTCTTCCTGCTTCCATAACAGCTGCTGCCGCACCTTTTTCTGGATCGATATAACAAAGTCTTGTGTTACAGTCTGCAGACATAGCTAAAGCTTTTCCTGTCTCTTTGATTCTGATAACTGAGCCGTCTAGTTTTCCAGGTCCTTTTACAGTATTTGTTTGTACCATTGAGTCATATTGATCATAGATAAATGATTTATCTACAGTTTCTACATCACTGAACATTGCATCAAACGCTTCTTGATTTGGTATAGTTTTATCAAGTTCAATATCTTTGATAGTTTTTAAGTACTCAGGTTCGGCAACTGGTCTGTCAAGTACCGGTGCTTCTTCAGATAATGGCTGGATAGGTATATCAGCACACTTCTCACCGTGCCAGAACAGTTCCATATTTCCTGTATCTGTTACTTCACCAATTACAGCAGCATCTAACTCCCACTTTGTAAAGATATCAATTACCGCTTGTTCACAACCAGCTTTTGCACAGATAAGCATTCTCTCTTGAGATTCTGAAAGCATGAAGTCATAAGGTGTCATACCCTCTTCTCTTGCTGGAACTTTATCAAGATCCATTTTCATACCAGAACCGGTTCTTCCTGCCATCTCAAATGAAGATGAAGTAAGTCCAGCAGCACCCATATCTTGGATACCTATGATAAGGTCTTGTTTAAATAACTCTAAACAAGCTTCAAGTAGAAGTTTTTCAGTAAATGGATCACCAACTTGTACTGTTGGTCTTTTAGACTCAGAGTCTTCATCAAATGAAGCACTACTCATCACTGCACCACCAAGACCATCTCTACCAGTTTTTGAACCTACATACATAACAGGATTACCGATACCTTCAGCACGACCAAGGAAGATCTCATCAGATTTACAAATACCTAAGTTAAAAGCATTTACAAGGTTGTTACCAGCATAACACTCTTCAAAGTTTGTCTGACCACCGATAGTTGGAACACCCATACAGTTACCATATCCACCGATACCTTCAACAACACCTCTTAAAAGGTATCTATGTTTTTTAGCAGTTTCAGAATCACCCTCAATACCAGCAAACTGGATAAGGTTCATAGATGCAACAGGTCTAGCACCCATTGTAAATACATCTCTCATAATACCACCAACACCAGTAGCCGCACCTTGGTAAGGCTCAATAAAACTTGGGTGGTTGTGTGATTCCATTTTAAATACAGCTGCATATCCGTCACCGATATCTATAACACCGGCATTTTCTCCAGGACCTTGGATAACCCATGGAGCAGTTGTAGGGAAACCTCTTAAGTATTTTGTACTTGATTTGTATGAACAGTGTTCAGACCACATAGCTGAGATGATACCTATCTCAGTATAGTTTGGCTCTCTACCTAACATATCTACAACAGTGTTGTATTCCTCTTCAGTCATTGAGTGTGCAAGTGCTATCTCTAAAGGAGTTTGTTCGCTCATAAATATTTACCTTAAATGTCTAATTTTTAGTAATTATATCTAAAAAAATGTTATGGAACGGTTAAACTGTATAAGACTTATATTTATCAACTATTTACCAATAGTTTTGTATAATGATTAAAAACTTATTAGGAATATTTATGTTTGATATTTTAGCGGAAAGTAGCACGAGGATAAAAACAGGAGTTGCATTGGTTGTTGCTCTTTTGATAATCGGTCTTATTGACTCTGTATTTTTGACTTGGGTCTTATTTGGATCTTTAATGATGGTAGCTTTAAATGAGAGTTTAAAACTTTTTAATATAGATGATGACAAGATCTATTTGTACGCATTTATTGTTTGGATTGCAGCATATATTTATCCAAAACCTGAGGATCTTATTTTTATTGTGGGTATATTCTTTGCTTCTATTTTAGCTTATACTAAAGAGTTCAATAAACAGCTTTTCATCCCTTTGATGTATCCTATAGCATCATTTTTATTTCTTTTTTCACTTTATCTATCATTTGGAATGGAGTCTTTATTATGGCTTCTTGTAGTTGTAGCAGGTGCTGATGTTGGTGCTTACTTTGTAGGTAAAAGTATGGGTGCTACGAAGTTTTGTGAAACAAGCCCTAATAAAACTTTAGAAGGTGTAGCAGGTGGAGTTATCACGGCTGCTATACTTGGTGTAACTTTCAGTCTAGACTCTGTTGGATTTTTTGCAGCACTGTTTATCTCTTTTGTTGTTGCTTTAGCTTCTGTATTTGGTGATCTTTTTGAAAGCTATCTAAAAAGAGAAGCTGATGTAAAAGACAGCGGTGATATACTACCCGGTCACGGTGGAATTTTAGACAGAACCGACGGCTATCTTTTTGGAGGTATTGTTATGCTGGTACTTTTAAGGCTGTTTGTTTAGATGATAGTTTTAGGGTGTACTGGTTCTATAGGGGTAAATACTTTAGAGATCGCCAAACAATTCGATATTGATATTGAAGTGTTGTGTGCAGGTAATAATATAGCATTACTAAATGAACAACTCCAACACTTCAACCCTAAAGTTGTAGTTATTGCAAACAAAGAAGATATTGATAAAGTAGATCACAAAAATGTACAATCCGGAGAAAAAGCAATTCTTAAAGCTATAGAGGAAGCCGCTTCAAATATAGTGGTAAATGCTTTTGTAGGTTTCGTAGGACTAGCTCCTACACTAAAAGCTATAGAGTGTAACAAAAAAATAGCACTTGCCAATAAAGAATCACTCGTAGTAGCAGGTAAATTTATAGATACTTCAAACATCACACCAATAGACTCAGAACACTTTGGACTATGGTACTTAATGGATGAAAAGAAAAAAGTTGATTCTCTTACTATTACGGCAAGTGGAGGAAGCTTTAGGGATTATCCTTTGGATAAACTTTCAAAAGTAACCGTAAAAGAAGCTCTTTCACATCCAAACTGGTCTATGGGAAAAAAGATCACCATAGACAGTGCAACTATGACAAACAAACTTTTTGAACTCATAGAAGCTAGATGGCTTTTTGACACTACTAAATGTGACGCTATTATAGAAACAAAGTCTATCATCCATGCAATGGTAAACTTTACTGATGGAAGTACTACAGCACATCTGGCACATGCGGATATGCAACTTCCAATTGCATATGCTGTTATGGAAAAAGTTGATACACCGATTTTAAATAAAGTTGACCTGGTGGAACTTCAAAATTTAGAATTTAGAAAAATAGAAAAAGATAGGTACCCTATTTGGGATCTTAAAGATGAACTTCTTCACAATGAAAACTTGGGAGTTGTATTAAATGCCGCAAATGAAGTAGCAGTAGCTAAATTTTTAAGAGGTGATATAAGCTTTTTGGATATTTCAAAAACATCACTAAAAGCTATAAATAAATTCCATGATACAAAACTAAGCTCGATAGATGATATATTTCAAATTGATAAGCAAGTAAGGAGATACTGTAATGGGTGATATGATGATACCTTTTATTATGCTTTTAATAGTTACGATTGCACTTGTGCTTGAACGAAAACACCACGAGGATAAAATAGTAGATATCTATGAAGATAAGTTTGACAAGTGGAAAGAACACCATAGCGGTGATGAAGTTAAAGCAAAAGTGCAAAAAGAGCTTGTAGGACTTGTATTTTTAGAGGACGAAAAACTCAATATTGAACTTTTAGATAATAAAGTACAAGACAGATTAGAAAGAAAAAAATATACAATAAAGGATAAGTCATGAAGTTTTTAATTGTATTATTATTTTGTACTGTTTCTCTTTTTGGTACATCACTTACAAAGAGTGGAGACTATGTTATTGATAAAGAGAATAAACTTATGTGGCAGGATACAAAAGACAATGTATTTAAGATAGTTTCTCATATCACTGCACCTGAATATTGTGAAAAGCTAACATTAGGTGGGTTTAACAATTGGCGAGTACCTAAAGTAAAAGAGTATGAATTAATCATTGATAAAACAAGAGATATTGAACTAAAGATCGATAAAGCTTTTAAATATACACTGCCAGTAGGATATTGGGCAAAAGACAGAACATGGAGAACTCTTGGAAAATGGGGCTATTATGTTTATTTTAAAAGTGGAGCGGTTTATTATGAAAATAGAACCTATCCAAAACTTGTAAGATGTGTAAGGGATTTTAAATAATGGATAAAAAAGTATTAATACTACATGGCTTGGGAGGCAGTGACTATCCTCACTGGCAAGCATGGACGGCATCTGAACTTATTAAAGAAAAATATACTGTTTCTTTTCCCTCATTACCAAACAGAGATAATCCA
>JAYEKV010000102.1:0-20285 GCA_034716855.1 Campylobacterota bacterium
GTCGTTTTATAAATAATCAACCCGTTTTTACAAACTCACTGTTGATTTGTGGGGCGAATTATAATAGAAAAGTTTTACTTTGTCAAGAGGTTATGCTTAATTGGTTCTTAAATTTTGGAATTTGTGATTTTTATCCTTTTTTACCATATATTTATATAATTTATTTTAGATATAATTCCTACAATATATAAAAGGATTTAAAAATGACTTTAGAAGAGATTGATAAAAAATATGTTTTAAATACATATAATAGAAACTATGTAAACTTTAAAAAAGGTGTAAACTCCACTTTATGGGATGAAAGCAATAATGACTACATTGATTTTACTAGTGGTATAGGTGTTGTATCTTGTGGGCATGGTAACGATAGAATCTCTAAAGCTATTTGTGATCAGGTTTCAAATATTGCACATATTTCTAACCTATACGCTATTGAACCACAAGCGATGCTTGCACAAAAAGTTGCAAAACTTAGCGGATATGATGTGGCAATGTTCTTTGCAAATAGTGGTGCTGAAGCAAATGAGGGTGCCATAAAAATTGCTAGAAAATATGGTGAAACTAAATTTAACAATAAAAAATATAAAGTAATTACTTTAGAGCACTCTTTTCATGGTCGTACTATAACAACTGTTAAAGCAACAGGACAAAGCTCTATGCACACAGATCATTTCTCACCTTATCCAGATGGTTTTTCTTACAATGCTCAGATAAATGATATATACAATAGTATCGATGATGAAACTGTTGCTGTTATGATTGAACTTGTACAAGGTGAAGGCGGTGTACAACCTCTTCCAAAAGAGGAGGTACAAAAACTAAGTGCCTATTTAAAGCAGAATGATATATTGTTAATAGTAGATGAAGTTCAAACAGGTGGTTTTAGAACAGGTGAATTCTTAGCCTCTAACCTATATGATATAGAACCAGATATTATAACTATGGCAAAAGGTGTAGGTGGTGGAGTTCCTATTGGTATTGTTATGACTACACATAAAGATATATTTACTCCCGGTGATCACGGTAGTACATTTGGTGGTAACTATTTAAGTACTGCTGCATCTTTAGAGGTTTGTACTATACTTGATGAGTTGAAAAACAACGGTTCTTTAGATGAGACTGTTATCTATTTTGAGAAGCAATTTAAAAAGTTTTATGAAAATAATAAAGCTGTATTTACTGATATGGTTGGTCTTGGACTTATGAGAGGATTGAGAACTAAAGATGCAGATACTCTTTCATCTATAGTTGATAACTCTTTTAATAATGGTGTACTTGTATTAAAAGCTGGGAAAAATACACTTAGATTCCTTCCTCCTCTTACTATATCAAAAAAAGAGATAGATCAAGGATTTGAGAGATTGGAGAAAGCAATTGAGAACATATAGAAATATATCTGCAGCTTTATTATTACTATCATTTAGTAATTTATTTGCCAATGAAGATATTCTATCACAAAATAAGAAAGAGATATTAAAATATTCTTATGAAAAGTCAAAAGAGGATAGTAATAAACTCAGTAAAGACTGGATAAACCCTATAACTTATAAGTATATCTATAACGATAGTGAAAAATTAGATATAAAAACAAGCAAATCATTTATAAGTATCTCTCAGCCTATTTTTAAAAGTGGTGGTATATACAGTGCAATAAAGTATTCATCAAGTATGGATAGATATTCAAAGACCTCTATAGACGCACAAAAGAAAGAGTTGATCAAACAAGCTGTAAACTTACTTTACGAGATCCATAAAATTGATATAACTATAAAAAAACAAGAGCTTCTTATACAAAATGCCAAAATTGATGTTGAAAGAAAAAAAGAACTCGTACTTAACGGCATAATGGACACCTCTTTTTTAGATAATGCTATATTGGATTCAAATACAAAACAAAATAACTTAATTGATCTACAATATCAAAAAGAGCAGCTTATAAATTCATTTTATAATATAAGTGATAAAAACTATAATGATCTAAAGCTACCTGTATTTAAAATAGTTGATGATAAAGAATATCTAAACAATAATCTATATATCAAACAAGCTGAACAAGAGATAGACAATGCTTACTGGTTAAAAAATATGACTATTTCAAGTTATCTTCCAACTGTTAACTTTACAGCCGACTATACAAAATATCATGACAATGACGGTAACCCAGCCTATGATAGAGATTGGCAAAGCAATGTTGGTTTTAATATTACAATACCTCTTGATATAAGATTCTCAAACTCAATACAAAGTTCAAAACTAGAATACCTAAAAAAGAAAATATCACTAAAAGATAAAAAAACAGAAGAACTAAATATATATAAAAACTCAACAGCCAAGATAAAAAGTCTTGATAAAAAAATCGAGATAGCAAACAATGACCTAGAGCTTTATGACTCATTAGTTACTCAAATAAAAGAGCAGTTAAGTGTAGGTATGAAAACCCCTTCAGACTTAGAGATGATAGAAAATTCTAAAAAAATAAAATCATTAGAAGTAAAAAGTTTAAATATTGATAAACAACTTCAACTTTTAGAGATATATTCACGGACATATAATGGATAAAAATAGTTTAAAATTTAGTGATTACTTTCAAGATTGGCTTTATGGAAATGAGGGCTATTATGCCAACTATAAGGTTATAGGGAAAGAGGGTGACTTTTACACAGCAGTAAGTTCTAGTAAATTTTTTGGTGGAAGTATCGGTAAAAGAGTAGTTGATACGATCAATGAAGGGTTTTTACCAGAAGATACAACTATAGTTGAAATAGGTGCACATCATGGATATCTTTTATCTGATATGATACAATTTATCTTTACACTAAAACCCGAACTAATAGGTACTTTAAAATTTGCCATTGTTGAAAGATACGAACACCTTAGAATAAAACAAAAAGAGTATTTCCAAAAATGTTTTGGAGATGATATAGAGCTTATTCATTACAATGATATATCCCAACTAGAGTTAGAAAATGCTTTTGTTGTAGCTAACGAAATATTTGATGCATTTCCTTGTGAACTTGTTTATACAAATGAAGAAGATAAACTTCAACAAGCTATAGTAAACAATGATAAGATCGAATTTGTTGATAATATTGATACAAAATTAGATACATACTGTGATACATATAATGTTACAAAAGGTGAAGTTGCCGTAGGGTATGAAGAGTTTGCTAAAAATATGTGCCAAAATATTGAAAAATTTGAATTTGTTACATTTGATTATGGGGAGAAGTATCCTAGAAATGACTATTCATGTAGGGTATATGAAAAGCACAAAGTGTACCCTATCTTCGATGATGAGATAGATCTAAAAGCACTGTTTGGAAAAACTGATATAACATATGATGTAAATTTCTCTCATGTGATAGACAGCTTTGAACAGCAGGGTGCTAAAAATATAATATTTGAAACACAACTAAAAGCACTTGTTAATTTTGGAATCATAGAACTTTTAGAGATACTTCATAAAAATGTTGATGAAAAAACATATATAAGTGAGTCAAATAAAGTTAAAACTTTATTGAATCCAACAGGTATGGGTGATAGATTTAAGATGGCATGCTTTAGACACGATATAAGTGCAGATTTATAAAACAATAACATATTAGGAAAAAAAATGAACTTGATAGTAAACGGTGAAAATAAAACATTTGAGTCAAATAAGACATTAAAAGAGATAATAGTATCTTTAAAAATTGAAGATAAAGTGATGGCAGCAGCAGTAAATATGGAAGTTGTAAAAAAAGAGAACTGGGAAACTTTTATCCCTAAAGAAAATGATAAAATAGAACTTTTACAGTTTGTAGGAGGAGGATGATCTAGATATCATCTACAAATATAACAGTATAGTTTAGTTAAATACTTACACTTATTATAGACTAAATGAATTATTAAATCTTATATACTAAGAGTATTTTAAAATTAATTTATATAAATCTTGTATAATTTTTTCAAATGTTACTTTTTTATCACTTTTTTTTGTTAAGATTTCTCCGTATATCGGTTATGGACTATTATTAATTAAATAATTAACCTCCACAGATTTAAAGTCTTTAGTTTCAAAGAGTAAATACATGGTCAAACTTCTTCTTCAGAATTATTGATTAATGTGGTCTATAACCTATATCTTAAATTTAAATTCTGCTAAAAAAAATATTCTTCTTTTCATAACTTAATCTTTTTAAAACAAATTTGATATAATCCTATAAAATTAATATAAAAGAGTAAAGTATGATTCATGATATAGGTTCGGTATGTACATATTGCGGTGTTGGATGTGATATAACAGCTCAGGTTCAAGATAATAAGATATTAAAAATATATGCCCAAAGTGACGGCTATGTATCTCAAGGTAAGCTTTGTATAAAAGGTAAGCATGGATATGATTTCGTCGATTCACCTAATAGAATAAGAGATTCTCGGATTAAAAAATCATTTATAGAAGAAAACTTTGAAGCTATGCCAAGAGAGCTTAAAGCAAGAAGTAAAACTCTTGTAGAGTTAGATGAGCAATGGTATACCTCAAATTATGAGTTTGCTACTTCACTTGCTGCTTGGAAACTTTCAGAACTTAAAAGTGAGTATGGTGCTAAAAGCTTCTGTGCAACTGGGGGTGCAAGAACATCTTGTGAGAGTGGTTTCTTACTGCAAAAATTCACTAGAGAGATCATGGAATCACCAAACATAGACAACTGTGCAAGAATATGTCATGCTCCAAGCTTAAACGGTATGGCAGCAACTATAGGTGAAGGTGCAGCTACAAATCCATATGATGATATATATGAAACTGAGTTTATGCTTGTAATAGGTTCAAATACAACAGAAGCACATCCAATTGTTGCAAATAGAATGATCGAAGCTGTTAATAAGAAAAAAACTTCCGAACTTGCAGTTTGTGATGTAAGACAGATCAAACTAGGTAAATTTGCCACTGATGAAGTAGTATTGCCTTATGAGTCAAATCTACTGTTTTTAAATGCTATGGCTTATGTGATATTAACAGAAGAGTTATACAACAAAGAGTTTATTGATACAAGAACAAAAGAGTTTGAACAATACAAAGATTCAATCCTAAATGATCCGTTTGCAAATCCTGAATACTTTAGAAATATAAAAGGTTATGAAACATTAGCAGATCAGATACCTGTTGTTGCAAGAAAATATGCAACTAAAAGATCTATGCTTTTCTGGGGACTTGGGATCTCAGAAAATCTTGATGGAAGTTACTCTGTTATGGCAATGGTAAACCTTGCCCTATTAACTGGAAATGTTGGTAAAGTTGGAGCTGGACTTATGCCTCTTAGAGGTCAAAACAATGTACAGGGTACTTGTGATATGGGTTGTTTACCATATTATGGTCCAGATTATACAAAACCAAAAGCTGAAGGTCTAAAAACACCTGAAGCAATAGATGCTATGCTTGACGGTAAGATAAAATCTATGATTGTTATGGGTGAAGACCTAGCACATATCCATCCAAACCAAAACAAAATAAACAAAGCACTTGAAAATCTTGAGCTTCTTATATCTCAAGAACTATTTATGACAGAGATTGCTAAAAAGTCAGATATAGTATTTGGTGTAAAATCTGCATATGAAAAAACAGGTGTATATGTAAATGCAATGAGAAGACTACATCTATCTCAACCACTAGTGGAAAATGACCTTCCTGATGACTGGCAGGTATTAAGAGATATAGAAAACAAAATAAACGGTGAATTTTTATTTAAAACCAGCTGTGATGTTTGGGAACAAGTAAGAGAGGAAGCACCTTACAGATACGGAGGGGCAAGCTATAAAAAGTTAGAGAAAAATAGAGCAAGAGGACTTCAATGGCCTGTAAGCAGAACTGACACTCCTAGACTTCACTTAGAATCGTTCAGAACTCCTGACGGATATGGTTACTTTAAATATAATGGTTACCAGTTAAGAGGTCAAGTTAAAAAGCTTGTTGAAAAAGGAAGCTATGAGAACTTCTACCTTACAACAGGAAGAATACTTATACACTACAACAATGCAGCACAAACTATTCAAACTCCAAAACTTCAAGAGAAGCACTCTGAAGATATACTACTTATAAGTATTGAGGACAAAGATAGAATCAATAGTGATAAAGTAATACTTAGATCTAAATACGGTCAAACTACTCCGTTAACTATAAAGTTTGTAAAAACAGTTAAAAAAGGGACTATGTTCACATCGTTCCATCATGCTAAGTCACATATAAACTATCTATTTGGTGATGAAAGTGATGTAAATACAAAAACAGCCCTTTTTAAATCTGTAGAAGTGGAAGTGATAGAAGCTTAATTGCTTCTATCACTTCTAATGGATAAAAATTATCCATTATTAATATTATCTTAATAATTTCAACTTGTTAATATGATAAGTTGAACTTTCAAAAAAAAACCAGTAAAATTTCATAACTAAAAAACAACACAAGGAAATTAAAATGTTAGTAACTAAACAAGCTCCAGATTTTACAGCAACAACTGTATTAGCAGACGGTCAAATCGTAGATGATTTCAAATTATCAGAAAACTATGGTGAAAAAGGTACAGTTCTTTTCTTTTACCCACTAGATTTTACATTTGTATGTCCTTCTGAAATTATTGCATTCTCAAAAAGAGTTGAAGATTTCAAAGCAAGAGGTGTTAATGTTATTGGTGTTTCTGTTGATTCACAATTCTCACACTTTGCATGGAGAGAAACTCCGGTAAACCAAGGTGGTATCGGAAGAGTTAACATGCCTTTAGTAGCAGACTTAACTAAGCAAATCTCTAAAGATTACGATGTTCTTTTAGATGGTGGTGTAGCTTTAAGAGGTTCTTTCCTTATTGATGCTGACGGTACAATCAGACATGCTGTTATCAATGACTTACCACTAGGAAGAAACATTGATGAGATGATCAGAATGGTTGATACTATGATCTTCACTAACGAAAATGGTGAAGTTTGTCCTGCAGGTTGGGCTAAAGGTGACGAAGGAATGAAACCAGATGCTGATGGTGTTGCTTCATACTTAGCTTCTCACGAGGGTGATTTATAATAAATTCTTTATTATAACTTTAAAAAAGGCAGAAGTTTTTACTTCTGCCTTTTTTTATACTTTTCTATTTATATTATTTTTTGATATATCTTCTCTTTTGTAGTAAATTTTTTAAAATTTGTATAACTCTTGTCAATCACTTCTGAGCTGCCAAGTACTAAAAAACCATTATTTACAAGAGAATCATCAAAAAGTTTTATTACTCTATTTTTTAAATTAGAATCAAAATATATCATCACATTTCTACAAAATATAAGTTGAAATTCATTTATAATACTGTCCATTGCCAGATTATGCTCTAAAAATACTATCTTCTCTTTTATATCATCTTTTATGATAACATAATCATCTTCTATATCAAAATAATTTTCAAACTTTTCATTGCCGCCACTTTTTTTATAGTGTTGTTTAAATAGATCAAAACTATTTTTTGAATAAATCCCATTTTTTGCTTTTTGCATCACTATTTTGTTAATATCTGTCGCGTATATAATACTTTTATCCAAAAGTCCCAATTCTTTTAAAAGAATAGCTAAAGAGTATGGTTCTTCACCAGTACTGCACCCTGCACACCATATCTTCAACTGCTTAAAGCTATCAAGATTTGGTATAAGTTGATCTCTTACTGATTTAAAGACTTTTGGGTCTCTAAATAAAGTAGTAACATTTATAGAGATATCTAGAAAAAGCTTTTTAAAAAATCTCCTATCAGTCAAAATCAACTTTTTAAGTTCATCAAAATTTTCTGGCTGTACAAGGTTGCAAAAATGATGAATTCTTCTAGATATATGACCTCTTTGATATTTCCTGTAGTCAAATCCATATATTTTATAAATATCTGTAAGAAAAATATCTATCTCCTGATCACTTATATTATTATCATAAATTACTGCACTTTTTATAAAACTATTAATATCCTGTAAAGAGATAACAGCATCAAAATTCTTGCTTTTTATTGCATTTTCAAGCATAGGTGTTGCTTGACACTCTTTTGGATCCTCTATAAATACAGTAGCTCCACACTCTTTTAAAGCCTTTAAGGAATCACTGCCGTCTTTTCCATAGCCACAAACAAGTATTGCCAAAAGGTCTTTATTATATTCTGTTGAAAGTGATTCAAAAAGAACACTGATAGATGGTTTTGAGAAGTTCTTTTTGGGTGTATTTAGTAAAAAAATATAACCTCCGGCAACTATCATATGCTTACTTGACGGTGCAACATATATAGTCCTTGGCATAACCTTTTGATCAGATACTGCATCTATAACTTTATAATGTTCTGTATAGTTTTGTAATATACTTCTTAGCTTTGAGTTTTTATCTTCTTTTTGGTGCATAAGTATAAAAATAGTTATATTTGATGCCGGCAGTTTACTTATAATATCTCTTATCTTTTCAAGGCTACCCGCACTGCCCCCTATAGCAATATAATCTATTTTATTAATATAATTAGGCATTGTCAAACATTCGTCACTATGAATATCTATATTAAATTCTTTAAGATAATTTCTAAGTGAAATATCATTGGTAAAAATTTGAGATCTTTTTTGTATCTTGTGAAGCCTCTTAAGAACACGAAGAGGTACTACCATAATATTTAGTATATTTATTTCAAAAGAATCTGTCTTATTATCGGTTAAAGTTAAAAAAGATTCTATATCTTTTATGTACATAAAACTGTCTATCAGTATCTTTGTAATATCTTTAGACTTTGAAACTATTATACTCATCTATGTTTTTTCTGACTCCAAAGTTTTATAAGTTGAAGAAGTGCAGAGATATCAATTGGCTTTGCCAGATAATCATCTGCCCCGGCTTTTATACACTTATCCCTGTCTTCTTTCATAGCTTTTGCTGTAACAGCTATTATAGGTATATTTTTTATTTGATCATCTTCTCTTATTTTGGCTATAGCTTCATACCCATCCATAACGGGCATCATAATATCCATAATAACTATATCTATATCTTTGTTCTCTTTTATTTTATCAATTGACTCCTGACCATTTTTAGCCCTTATTATAGTTGCACCGTATTCTGAAAGTGCTGTATCAAGGACAAATATATTCTTAATATCATCATCTACTGCCAATACAGTCAAGCCACCTAGATCAATATCACTCTCAAATTCACTCTCATTTTTTATTGCATCACATTTTTTATCACTGTAGCATGTAAGATTATCTATCGCTTCCTCCATATCCTGATTAAATACAGGCTTTTGAGTATAACCAATAGCTCCTATTTTAAACAATACCTCATCTTTATCTCTACTAGAAATTATGTGTACCGGTATATTTTGGTATTTGGGATTACTTTTTATCTTTTTTAAGATATCTACACCGTCTATGTCCGGAAGCCCTAGATCTAATATTATTCCATTTATATTGTATTTTTTTAAATTATCAAAGCCATCACTTCCTGTTAATGAGACAAGACATTTATGACCTTTCTCTTTTATCCCCTCATAAAGTGTATTTGCAAAATCATAATCATCATCTATTACTAAAAATACTTCATCTTCTTCTGAGATAATATCTGTATCATCTTTGACTTTTCTACTTTTTTGTACTATATTTTTATGTTGTGGTATATCTATTTTCAACTCATTTTTTATCTCTTTAGAAACAACTGGACTTTTCTCATCATCTTTATACAGATTAGGAAGTATTACTATAAATGAGCTTCCTGCTCCCTCGATAGAGGAAAGGCTTATCTCTCCTCCCATCATCTTGGCAAGCTCTTTACTTATAGAAAGCCCAAGACCTGTACCACCATACTCTCGGCTTGTACTTCCATCAGCTTGCTTAAATGCTTCAAATATAAGTTTTTGTTTCTGTGTAGGTATACCAATACCCGTATCACTCACTATAAGTTTTACAGGTTTATCAATATCTCCACTGTATTCAAACTTGACTGTTACTGTCCCATCTTTTGTGAATTTAAATGCATTAGATACAAGGTTTCTTATAATTTGACTTATCCTTACTTTATCATTAATTATATAATCATTATAACTATCTTCAATATCAAAACTCAAACCTTTATCATTAGCTACAACTCCAAACATATCTTTCATTTCAGTTAATAAGTCTATACTTTTAAATCTATCAATAACTAATTCCATCCTCCCTGCTTCTACTTTTGATAGATCTAAGATATCATTTATAAGTCTTAGAAGTTCGTTACCTGATCTATTTATGATTTCCGCTTTTTCAATATCTTGTTTAGTGAGATTTTGCTTTCTATTTTTATTTAATAAGTCAGAAAGTAGAATAATTGAGTTAAGAGGAGTTCTTAACTCATGTGACATATTTGCAAGGAACTCCGACTTATACTTACTTACCTGCTCTATTTCAAGTTTAGATATCTCCAATGATTCATTCTTCATTTTTAACTCTTGTTCTGAGATCACAAGATGTTGATGCTGCTCCTCCATATGAGCATTTACCTCTTCAAGCTGTTGTTGTTGCTCCTCCATATCGGTATTTACCTGCTCAAGCTCTTTATTGGTTGTTTCTGTTTCTTTTAAAAGGTTTGCAACAATCTCTTTTTGTTTTGCAGAAGATATAGCAGTTGCTATTATTTTATTTGCTTCATTAAGAAAATATTCCGTATCATTATCAAATATCTCAAAAGACCCAAGTTCTATTACGCCAAAGATATTATCTTGATATAATAAAGGCAGGGTATATGTATTTAATGGTGGTTCAGATATTGTACCCGTTTCTATCACCATATGTTCCCTTTTTATATTTCTAAGATGTATAGGTGTTTTTTGCATAGCAACTTGCCCCACTGTTCCTTCCCCTAGTTTAAAATGATTTGAGAACTCTTCTCTATGAACAAAAGCATAACAAGCATATTGATCAAGCTTTTTATTTTCCTCATCATAAACATAGAGTGCTCCGATACCTGCATTTAGATATTGACAAATATAATCTATTGAGCGTTTTGTTACATCTTGAAGATCCAAGGCTTCTACAAGAATTTCATTTAATCCTTTAAGTCCATCTTTAAGCCAGATTTGCATTTTATTTTGTTGTTCTCTTTCTAAAAGTTTTTCACCTAGTATATTTGTAGAACTCTTTAGTTGATCAAAATCTCCTTTATAAGAATTTTCAACCTTTTTCTTGTAATCACCTTCCGCAATTGCATTCAAAATACTGCCTATATCATTAATTACCTCATACACTTGTTTCAAAAGCTTATTTATAAGTGGTTTTAACAACTCTAAAGATTCATTAGATGAACTAAATGTCACCTCATTCTTTAAATTTCCATTATTCATCTTATCAACTATATTTGATACATCTTTTATAAACTTCTTATCCTGTTCAAGTCCCAGTTCGATCAATTTAATATTTTCATTTATTGATCTTGCCATTTGACCAAATTCCTCTTTTGTATCAATATCGATCATTGAGGCATTTTGTGTTTTTCTGTTTAAATAATCAAAGAATTGGTCAAGTCCTTTTTTAAACTTATCAAGTGAAGATAAAATTGTAGTTGCCAATAAACTACCCAATAAGATTATGATCAATATTATACATATACCAAGAACCATCAACCGCCATACAGAATCATCAATTAAATTTTCAAACTCCTGATGTTTTCTATCAAAATAAGCTGCAGAAAAATTATCTATTATTTTTATATTTTTTATAATAGATTCATAAGAATTATTCAAATTAGAAAGTTTATCTTTTAATGTAATATTTTCTTTAATATCTGCTATCTTTTTACCGTTTTTATAAAAAACAGAGATTAGATGTTCAAGCTCTTTAATTTTATTTATTATTTGATCTGAATATTTGTTATGAGAATATTTATAAAGTTTATTCAGATCATTTTGGATCAATTTATGATACTTTGCTAATTCATTTATTGTATCTTTTTTATTTTTATCTTTAATATTTATTAACTCTTCAAATGAATTATGCATTAAGCTGATATTATGTTTTAGGTGATAACCGGCTTTTATAAAACTTATCTCTGTTGAGTGCACACTTTTAGCTTTTTTAAGTGAATGATTTATATTATTTTCTACTATAAATAAAAAGCTTATAAAAGCTACTACAATTATAACTAATATAGAAAAAACTTTCATTTTTATAGTTAAATTTTTCATTTGTGATCCTTACTATATTAAAAATATTCTATTTGTTTAAAATACAATCAATTTTCTTACTCAATAATTTTTAAAAATATCTCCACCAGCTTAGGGTCAAACTGTGTACCACTGTTTTCTTTTATATATTCTATTACTTCATCCTTTTCCCATGCTTTTTTATAAGGTCTTTCATGAGTAAGTGCATCAAATACATCAACGATCGATGTTATCCTTCCACTAATAGGTATATCTTCACCCTTTAATCCGTTAGGATAGCCTTTACCGTCATATCTTTCATGATGTGTAGATGCAATTTGTGATGCAGTCTCAAAATGCGGATGTGCATCCAATATCTCTTTTCCTCTTAATGTATGCAACTGCATTTTATTAAATTCATCATGAGTTAGTTTTCCGGGCTTTTTCAATATATAATCTTCGATACCGATCTTACCTATATCATGCAGCGTACTTGCTTCACCAAGTTCTTGTGCCTCTTTTTCACTAAATCCATATTCTCTTGCAACTTTTATTACCATATTCTTTACTCTTTTGATATGCTGTCCTGTGACTTCATCTTTATATTCAGATGCAAGTGCCAGCATATCAAGAGCTCCATCATGTTCAACCTTCAGTTCTGTAAAGAGATTTATATTTTGTAGTGCTACAGATGCTTCTGAAGCCAAAATATCCAATATATGAAGATCATATTCACTAGGATCAATAACTCCTTCAAAATATATTAAAGCTATCAAACTATCACCATAAAGTATAGGTAGAAAAGCTGTACCGTTATCCAATATCTTAGCTTCCTTAATATTCTTATTTCCCAATAAAAAATCAATTATCTTCTGCTTAAAAATTTCTGGATTCTTTTTACACTCTCCTGTTGCGGCAAATATATCCAACTCTTTAAAATCTTTTGGTATAGGATATGAAACAAATGAATTTATTGTGGATATCATAGCACTGTTACCCATTTTAATAAAATTGGTAACCATCATTAATATACCTTCAAAAAATAGGTCCAATGAACTTGCCTGATACAATGTAGGTGCTGATCTAAGAATATATTCAAGAGCTTTTTTATTATTTTCCAAAGATACTATATGTTTATAAGTCTTAATTCCTGTTCTCATTACCGTATATAATTTTTTTGATGTAAGTTCTGTTTTCTCTTTATAATCATTTATATCATAATTGTCTATCACATATCTCTCAGGTGCAATACCGGATTGCCCTGTTCTAAGAATAATCCTTATAGAGTCATTACCCAGTTCCTTACGAATATAATCTGCCACTTCAAATCCTGCTTCATCTGTTTCCATAACTACATCAAGAAGAACTAGTGCTATTTTTTTCTCTTTTTTTAAATAAGAGATAGCTTCTTTTGCACTGTATGCAGATATAAATTCTAATTTTTTGTTATCGTAAGAGAAATCTTTTAATGCCAGCTTTGTTACATTGTGTACATCTGATTCATCATCCACCACTAAAATTTTCCATCTATTATTACTAAGCTCTTCAGTGGTGGTTGTCTCTTCATCTTGTGCAAATAAAAGTTCATCATTTTTATTTTCTAGCATCTTTTGACTCCTTAGGAATATTTATTGTGATTATTGTTCCTTGATCTTTTATACTTTCTATTTTTATATCACCTTGAAGTTTCTCATGTATTAGATTATAAATAATATTCATACCCAAGCCACTTCCACCTTCGTTTCGTTTTGTAGTGATAAACGGTTCAAATACCTTCTCTTTAATAGAAGGTTCCAACCCTTTGCCATCATCACTGAAAACAATAATAACCTCTTTACCTTTATCTTCTACATTTAAAGATATCTTTCCTTCATCCTTTTTATCAAATGCATGAGTCAATGAATTTTGAATAAGATTGCTTATAACTTGTGATAATGCACCGGGATATGAGTTTAATGATATTGATTCCGAACAATTAATATCTAATATTAATGATTGTTTTTTTATCTGGCTATGGTAAGTTTCAAATATCTCTTGAATATATTCTTTTAAATTAAAATTTCTTTTCTCTTCACTGCTTTGATCTACCGATATTTGTTTAAAAGATTTGATCAATGTTGCAGCTCTATTTAAATTTGAACTTAATAATTTTGAAGCCTCTTTTACATTTTCAATAAACTTCTCCAGATCACTCTTTTTTATAGTATTAGAGCGGTAAAGATTTTCTATCTTTTCACACTCATCCTCTAAAATTGAGTTTGAAGTTATGGCAAGTCCCAAAGGGGTATTCACCTCATGTGCAACACCTGCCACAAGACTCCCTAAAGCTGCCATTTTTTCAGATTCTATAAGTTTTTGTTGAGTTTGTTCTATATATTCTATCTTCTGTTCAAGCTCTTTATTTTTATTAAAAAGTTTGATATATAATTGTATCTTACTTATCAATTGCCCATTTTCTATTGGTTTAGTTAAATAATCTATCGCACCTATTTTAAAGCCATGATTTATAAATTCCTCTTTTACAAATGCTGCAGTTAAAAATATAATAGGGATATGTTTTGTATTTTGATTCTCTTTAATAAATTTAGCTGTCTCAAAACCGTTAAGTCCAGGCATCTGTATATCTAATATTATAAGGTCAATATCCTGCTCATATACGATCTCTAACGCTTCCTCTCCACTAGATGCCATAATAACATCAACACCGTCAAGATATTCTTCAAAAAGAGATCTTAAAGAGATTCTGTTTGCTTCTATATCATCAACAATAAGAATCGAAGTTTCCATTTTAAACCCTTTCCCAACTGATAATAGCTCAATCATTATCCATATCTATTTATTATATAATAAAAATACATAATAAAATGATTAATTTATATTATCTTAATTTCTCAATATAAATCATTTGTAAACTTATGGTATAATTTTGTATGAAAAATGATATACAATTAGAGATCAGTATGGATAATGTAGAAAACCTCCATAACTTTTCACAAATACATAAAAAAGATATAAATATTATTCTTAATGAAGCATTAGAACAATACTTCGAAAATGAACATAAGAAACTTATGGAAAAAAATCTTGAAGATGAAAATATGATGACAAATCTTGATTTTAACGAATTTTGGGATGATGTAGATATTTAACACATTATTTTACTTCCTTTTATTAAATAGTTCAAATAAGAAAAGCTAAATAAAACTTAGATATAATCGCTTAAGAAATTAATAAATCAAATACAGGAAATTATTTATAATGAGAGATTGGTTAGACGAATATAAAAACGATGAAGTAAAAACTCAAATGTATTATGCCAAACAAGGTAGAATCACAAAAGAGATGGAACATGTTGCCAAAGTTGAAAATCTAGACCCAGAGCTAGTTAGAAGTGAGGTTGCAAGAGGTAGGATGATCATCCCTGCAAATGTAAACCATAAACATCTTGAGCCTATGGCAATCGGTATTGCAACAAAATGTAAGATCAATGCAAACATAGGTTCATCTGCACTAGCATCTGATATTGCTGGTGAGATTGAAAAAGTTGATGCATCTTTAAAATACGGTGCAGATACTATTATGGACTTAAGTACTGGTGGTGACCTTGACTCTATTAGAGAAGCAGTAGTTGAACACTCAACAGTACCTATTGGTACAGTGCCAATCTATCAGATCATCCATGACTGTGGTGATGATATCAATAACTTAAATATTGAAGTTATGCTTTCAACACTTGAAAAACAAGCAAAGCAAGGTGTTAGTTACTTTACTATTCATGCCGGTTTCCTTTTAGAGCATATGCCAAGTATCGCAAAAAGAAAAATGGGTATCGTTTCTAGAGGTGGTTCACTTATGGCATCTTGGATGATGCACTACCACAAAGAGAATCCATTCTATGATGCATACGATGCTATTTTAGATATCTGTGCAAAATATGATGTTTCTCTTTCTTTAGGTGATTCACTAAGACCGGGTTGTCTTGCAGATGCATCTGATCAGGCACAATTAAATGAGCTTAAAGTTTTAGGTGACCTTACACTTAGAGCTTGGGAAAAACATGTACAGGTTATGATAGAGGGTCCAGGACATGTTCCACTAAATGAAGTTGAAAGAAATATGAAACTTGAAAGAGAATATTGTCACGAGGCTCCATTCTATATCTTAGGCCCTCTTGTAACTGATATCGGTGCTGGATATGATCATATCACTTCAGCTATCGGTGCTGCTGTTGGTGGATGGCATGGATGTTCTATGCTTTGTTATGTAACACAAAAAGAGCATCTTGGTCTTCCAAATGCTGAAGATGTAAGAAGTGGTATCATTGCATATAAAATAGCAGCTCATGCAGCAGATATTGCAAGAGGTAGAAAGAATGCAACTGATGTAGATGATGCAATGTCAGATGCTAGATACAACTTTGACTGGAACAAACAGTTTGAGCTTGCACTTGACCCAGACAAAGCAAAAGAGTTCCATGATGAGACTCTTCCTCAAGATGTATTTAAAGATGCAGAGTTCTGTTCTATGTGTGGACCAAAATTCTGTTCATATAAAATAACAAGACAAATAGTAGAAGAACACGATCTGTCTGCTGTAAAATAAAAATATAAAACACTTATACAAACTTTTTCAAATAAGATAAATTTTATCTTATTTGGATTATAATCCCCTCATATAAACAACAAAAGGATAAAAGATGGCAAGTATTGAAAATATACAAGAGAAGCTAAAATCTGTAGCATATCCTGGATTTACTAAATCAATTGTAGATTTTGGATTTGTTAAAAATATAGAACTAAATGACAATGATGTAATTGTAGATCTAGAGATCACTTCAAGTGCTCCAGAGGTTGAAGAGACTTTAAAAATTGATATAGTAAAAGAGTTAAAAGTTTTAGGACTTGATAATATTCAAGTTGTAGTTAAAAAACCTTCAGCTCCTAAACAACAAAGTAACTCTACAAGCGGTAAAAATATAGCGCCACAGATCAAAAACTTCATAATGGTAAGTTCAGGAAAAGGTGGTGTTGGTAAATCAACTACATCAGTAAACTTAGCAGTTGCTCTTGCTATGCAAGGTAAAAAAGTTGGTCTTTTAGATGCTGATATCTATGGTCCAAATATCCCTAGAATGGTTGGTGTAGAAGGTGTAGAACCTGAAATAGTTGGAAATAAAGTTATACCTTTTAAAGCTTATGGAATAGAGATGATGTCTATGGGTTCTTTAATAGATCAAGGTCAAGCATTGATGTGGAGAGGTGCTATGGTTATGAAAGCTATCACTCAACTTCTTCAAGATATAGCTTGGGGTGAACTTGACTGTTTAGTTATCGATATGCCACCAGGTACCGGTGATGCTCAACTTACACTTGCTCAAAGTGTTCCTGTTGCTGCTGGAGTTAATGTAACTACTCCTCAACATGTTGCACTAGATGATTCTAGAAGATCTTTGGATATGTTTAAAAAACTTCATATACCAGTTGCTGGTATTGTTGAAAACATGTCTGGATTTATCTGTCCTGAATGTTCACACGAAAGTGATATATTTGGTCAAGGTACATGTAATGAATTGGCAGATGAGTACG
Source organism: Campylobacterota bacterium (assembly GCA_034716855.1). GTDB lineage: Bacteria > Campylobacterota > Campylobacteria > Campylobacterales > Arcobacteraceae > JAIOSF01. The sequence goes on from JAYEKV010000102.1 coordinate 17,720, forward strand.
ATACAAAAGTTATAGCAAATATACCTATTGAGCCAAGTATCAGAGTAGGTGGAGATGAAGGTAAACCTATAGTTTACTTCTACCCAGATTCTGCAAGTGGTAAAAGATACTTAAAAGCAGCAGAAGCTCTATGGGAAAATATCCAAAAATCTCATGAAGAGGGAACTATAAGTAATGAAGCTATTCAACCATCTATGCCAGCAGGTGTAAGTGCATGTAGTACACAAGGTCAAGCTCATAAAGCACAGCAAGAAGCTGCTAAAAGTGGTGGCTGTGGATCACATGGTGGTGACGGTCAAGGTAGCTGTGGATGTGGTCACTAATTAAATAATTATATTAAAGTGATTTTAAAAGTCTCATCTTTTGGTGGGGCTTTTTTATTTGTATATATTTTACAAATAATCCGCTATAATAAAAAAATAAAAAAATAAAGGTATATTATAATGAAAGTTGATCTGTTACAACACTCAAATTTAGATGTATGTGCCCACGCTATTAGAACATGTTGGCAAAGCTTTGATAAGAGCGATGATGGTGGTGAAAAAGATAAAGAACTAATAAATAGAGTTGGAAATAAATTTAAACATGCTTCAACATTAGAGCATCTTACTTATACATTTTATATAAGCGGTGTTAGTCGTGCACTACTTCAAGAGTTAGCTCGTCACAGAATGGCTAGTCCAAGTGTAAAATCTACAAGATATACACTAAAAGAGCTAAAAGATGAAGAGTCATTTACAAATGGCATGAGTATGGTTGAGTTAAAAGAAAAATATACTAATAAAGATGAAGTATATGCAGACAAACATATGGTGAGTGCATCAAAATATCTTGTATGGACTGATGAACTTGGTGTTGATTTTAGTTCAGTAGTTGCTCTAGAAAATCTAAGACTTATGTTACTTGACGGTGTCTCAAATGACAAAGCAAAATACTGCCTGCCTGAAAGCTATAAAACAGAGTTGACTTGGACAGTAAATGCAAGAAGTCTTCAAAACTTTATAAACTTAAGAAGTAGCAGTTCTGCACTTTGGGAGATAAGAGATCTTTCAAAAGCACTTTTTGAAGCACTTCCTAAAGATCATCAATATCTTTTTGAAGATTGCTTGTCTATTTAGTAGGAATTATTCCATAACCGTTCGAAGAATGGTTTTGGATTATATCACTACAAGGCAATGCTCTTTTTAGTTTTGAGATAAGCTGTCTTAAGTGACCACTTGAATTTTCTTTACCCCATACTGCTATATCTAATTCTTTATTCATAACTGTTTTTCCTATATTTTCGATCATTTTACCGAATAATAAAGATTCTTTTGTTGTTAAAGTTATAGGTTTTTTATTGTAAAACAGCATTTTAAGATCAGTGTCATAATAACATTCATCTGAAAGAATTATATGCTTTTCTATTTTATTTTGAAAATTCAAATTAATCTTTGCAATAACTTCTCTTAGATCAAAAGGTTTTTTTATATAATCATCACACCCTATATCATAAGCTTTTAATACAGTATCTATATTATCATCACCGCTAATTATAAAGATCTTTGCATTATTATTTTTAAGTTTTATTTTCTTAACAAGTTCTAAGCCATTAATATCAGGTAAATTAATATCAATAATATATAGGTCAAAATTATTTTCAACCACTTTAAATATTTCTTTACTGTCTTCCCCGATACATGACATAATGTCATAACCCATTTTTTCAAATGTATCTGTTATAAATCTGTTTAATTCTTGATTGTCTTCTACTAATAATATTTTCATAAGTAAATTTTACTAGAAAAATTATTAATTCTAATTTAATATAATTATTTAATAACTAATTTCTCTTATTATTTTGCATTATTTTTTGAGAATGTATCAAAGATACGGCAATAGAATCAGTAATATCAAGAGGTTTTATCTCCTGTTTAATACCTAAGAGTCTTTTTACCATAAAAGCAACCTGTTCTTTTGAAGCTTTACCGTTACCTGTTACTGCTTTTTTTACCTGTAAAGGGGTATATTCACTAAAATTTCCTATCTCTTGAAGTATTTTTAAACTTAATGCCCCTCTAAATTGTGCAAGTTTTATAACAGATTTTGGGTTATAAGCAAAAAACATATCTTCTATTGCTACTTCATCTATTTTATGATTTTTTAAAATTAGATCTATCCCCTCTACTAGTTCCATTATTTGTTCTTGTAATATTCTGGATTTTATTTTCACAAGACCTGCTTCAACTAATTTTGGTTTATTCACATTTTCACTTATCTCTAAAATCGCATAACCACAGTTAATAGTCCCCGGATCTATTCCTAAAATTTTCAATTATTCACTCTTTTCACATATTTTATTCACATGTTTTTCACTAAATTATAAATTATGATAACATATTTTTACTTTTTGTTTTTTACTTTTATTTTTTTTAGATATAATAACTACTAAATAACATAAATAATAAAATTAGGGACAAATAGATTTGACTACAAAAGATATATTATCACATCTACAAAATGAAGTATCTCAAAATGACTATGACAGATATCTAAAACAGCTGGTTTTCAAAAAACCAAGCTCAAG
>JAYEKV010000103.1:0-20193 GCA_034716855.1 Campylobacterota bacterium
CCATTACAAATAATCATACAAGATTCAAACATAAAATTTAACTCTCAACTTTCAAAAGTGGCAGCTAAACATATTGAAAATAAAGATGAAATAAGAGAGTGTTTTGATCAATTTTATCTTCACCATGAGTCAAAAGGTACACTTATGAGCGACTGGAGCAAAGGGTTTGAACTATGGTGTAGCAGATGGGAATCATTCAAACCTAAACAAGCTACAAAATCATCACAAGAAAAAGCTGATTATAAATGGGAATTTAAAAAGTTACAACAAACTAGTGATAGCATCAAAGATAAACTTAGGTTTGTGCTTAATATAAATTGGATTGAAGAATATTATATGAAAGACAAACCAATAGTTTTAGACAATGGTAATCAAATTAGATGGGTTGATATGATGCATCCAGATTTCAATAAAAAAGAGATAATACTTTACAAAGTTGGTTCCTCTGAAGAAAACATCTTATCACTACCGGAAATTGAAGAAAATATAATTGATATAGAGGTAATACAATGAGTGCTAACATACAAACAATGAACTTTGGAAATGAAGAATACTATGTTATACCAAAAAATTATCGTATGACACTCAAAGAGCTTGTAGTAATAAGTGGCTACTCCGAAAGAACTATACACCGAGCTAAAAAAGATATGGAAGAAGGGAAACACTATTTTCAACCAAATAATGGTAAACTTTACTTTGCGATAGATGCGGTGGTTTTTCTTGACAACAGAAAGGAGAATCAACGTGAAAGTAAGCAAGGGAACAATCAGAGAGAGAAAAAACAGCCCATATCTGCAGATCAATTTATCGATCAATGGTAAAAGATACACAAAGCAGACTAAGTTTTTAAAAGATAAAAAAGAGGATTGGAAACGGGCAAAAGAGGAGTTTTTACCCGTATTTCGTGCAAAAATTATATCAGGAGAAATATCTCTAGATAAAAAAGAAAGTTCAATAAAAACTTTCAAGTATTATAGCGAATTATATATAAAAACTAAGGTATTAAAACCGTCTACAACAAAGACGTATAAAGCGTTTTTAAATCGATGGAATAGCCACTTTGGAAGTAAAGATATAAAAACTATAAAACCAAGTGAAATAAAAGAAGTTCTTTACAATTTTAATGTTAAATCTAGTGCATCAAACCAATACCTTATCATTATTAGAGGTGTATTTGATGAAGCAGTTCTTGATGAAATTATTCAAGATAATCCGGCTAGAAAAATAAAAGCAGCAAGATCACAGCCAAAAACAGATGTAGTATTTCCTTTTGATCAAGATGAAGTTAATACAATCTTGGATGGTGCAAATGGATGGCTAAAGAACTTTTTGGCTTTTGCATTTTACACAGGTGCAAGAACAGGTGAGATCATAGCTATGAAATGGCAAAATGTAGACTTCAAGAAAAAAAGAATCTATATAGATGCCACAAGAGGACACTATGAAGAAGGTACAACCAAAACAGGCAAAGCCAGGTACATACCCCTTTTTGATTCTCTAGTGCCATATCTTAAAGAGCAAGAGACAAGAACAGGACTACATACATACGTCTTCTTAACAGATAACGGTAAACATACATGCTCACAAAATCTTGGAGATGTTTACTGGAAGCCATTGTTGAAAAGATTACGCATCCCATACAGAAGCATTTATCAAACAAGACATACATTTGCAACTACTATGCTTAATAGTAAAAAGTTAAGTATGAATCAATTAGCTTTAATATTAGGTCACTCAACAATACAAATGATTATAAAGCATTACAACAAATTTTTACAAGATGAACTAGAACAAATTAACACAAATATAAACCCTTTTGAAGTTAAAAAATGTGACACTTTTTGCGACACAATACTACAAACCGCATAATTACTAGGGATATTATAAGATAAATTCTTTTATAATGTTGCAAAAATTACCATTTAAGGAATATTGAGATGACTATTACAAAAAGAGTTACATTTATAGCAAAAGAAGGGTGTGAAGATAAAATGAAAGAGCTTTTAACAGCTATGGTTGAGCCTTCAAAAAAAGAGGATGGGTGTATTTTTTATGATATCTTCCAATATGAGAACAATAGAAGAAAATTCTCTGCAGTAGAATCATGGAGAGATGAAAAAGCTCTTGATGGACACAAATCAACTGAACACTATGCTGTATACAAGTCATCTTATGAGCCATACTGTGAGCATAAATACACTGACGAACTAGAGATACTAGGATAAGATATGAAAAATCTTTGGGATGAAAATGAAGCTAAAGCTTATGAAACAGACTTAGAGCTTAGAGTATACACTTCAAACCTTCTTGGAAGAAGTGACGAGCTAGTACTGCACGGAGGTGGAAATACTTCTGTTAAAAAAGTAGCATGGGATCAAGATGTACTTTTTGTAAAAGGTAGTGGTTGGGATCTTGTGTCTATAAAGGAGGAAGGTTTTGCTCCTGTTGAACTTACTTTTTTACAGGATATGGCAAAAGTTGAAGAGTTAAGTGATACGGAGATGGTACAGGGACAGAAAAAAGCGATGCTGAACAAAGAAGCACCAAACCCTTCTGTTGAAGCTATACTTCATGCGATCATCCCTTTTAAATATGTGGATCATACTCATGCAGATGCTGTTGTAACTATCTCAAACTGTGCAAATGGTATAGAAAATATAAAAAAGATATATCCAAACTTCTTAATAGTACCATATGTGATGCCGGGATTCATTTTGGCTAAAACTATATATGAGATGACAAAAGATATAGACTGGTCTAAATGTGAAGGGATCATACTTCACAACCATGGTATCTTTACATATGATGATGATGCTAAAACTTCATATGATAAGATGATAGACGCAGTTACACTGTCAGAGAATTTCTTAAAGGAAAATGCACAGCTTCAAATTGGTAAAAATATAAAATCAATTACTTTTGATACTGATAAACTAAAACAGATAATAAGTGATGAAAAAGGTTTTGAGGTATCTGTAAATATCAACCAAACACCTTTAGCTCTTCACTATAGCTCACAAAATAATCTTCAAGAGTTTGCCACAAGAGGAGTACTGACACCTGAACATATCATTAGAACTAAAAGAGAACCTTTAATACTGCAAGAAGGTGATGATATTCAGCAAGCTATAGATCAATATAAAAAAGAGTATTGTGAATACTTCGAAAGACTCAACAAAGGTGAAACTATGTTAAATCCATCTCCAAACTATGTAGTTATAAAAAACTTCGGTGTAGTATCTTTTGGTAAAAATGATAAAGAGGCAAATATCATCAATGATATAGTAACACATACAATGTCAGCAGTTCTCAAAGCAGATATACTTGGAGGCTATGAAAGTATAAGTTACCAAGACAGCTTTGATATGGAATACTGGGAATTAGAACAAGCTAAGCTGAAGAAACAGTAAAAGGAAAAACAATGAAATACCTAATGGCAATAGATGCCGGTACAGGAAGTATAAGAGCCGTTATCTTTGATACAAATGGAAACCAATTAAGTGTATCTCAACAAGAGTGGACACATCTAGAAGAACCCAATGTACCAAACAGTATGTCTTTTGACTTTGATACGAATTGGACACTTACCGTACAGTGTATCAAAGAGTCTATTGCCAAAGCCAAGATAGATCCAAAAGATATCTTGGCTCTTAGTGCTACAAGTATGCGAGAGGGTATAGTTCTTTATGACAAAGATGGAAAAGAGCTGTGGGCTGTGGCAAATGTAGATGCCAGAGCTTCAAAAGAAGTTAAAGAATTAAAAGAGAACTATTCGGGAATTGAAGAGAAGTTCTACGAAACTTCAGGGCAAACTTTTGCACTTGGCGCACTTCCTAGAATCATGTGGCTTAAAAATAATAAACCAGATTTATATGAAAAAGTCTACTCTATCTCTATGATAGGAGACTGGATACTAGCCCGTCTAAGCGGTATAATCGCAACAGACCCAAGTAACGGTGGTACAACAGGCATCTTTGATCTTAAAACAAGAACTTGGGATCCTAGTATGGCAAAAGAAGTCGGTATAAAAGATGATATCTTTACACCTTGCTATGAAGTTGGTACAGTTATTGGAGATGTTACAAAAGAAGCAAGCCAAGAAACCACACTCTCAACTAATACAAAGGTAGTAACTGGTGGTGGAGATGTACAGCTTGGTTCTGCCGGACTTGGAGTTGTGGAAGTTGGTGATGTGGCAATACTTGGTGGAAGTTTCTGGCAGCAAGTGGTGAATATACCAAGTGATACAATACCTCCTAAGGATATGGCAATCAGAGTAAATCCACATGTCCTGCCAAATCAATCACAGGCAGAAGGGATCACATTTTTCTCAGGCCTTATTATGAGATGGTTTAGAGATGCTTTTTGTGACCTTGAGAAACTACAAGCAGATGAGCAAGGTGTGGATACTTATACTATTTTAGAAGAAAAAGCAAAAAATGTACCGGTTGGCTCAAACGGTATCATCCCTATATTTAGTGACTCTATGAACTATGGCAAGTGGTATCATGCAGCACCTAGTTTTTTAAACCTAAGTATTGATCCAAATATATGTAATAAAGCAAGTATGTTCAGATCACTACAAGAAAATGCCTGTATAGTTAGTAGTATTAATCTAGAAAAGATAAAAGAGTTTACAGGAATATCACCTGATACTATCGTATTTGCAGGAGGTGCTAGTAAAGGGAGCCTTTGGTGTCAAATACTTGCAGATGTAACAGGCTGTAAGATAAAAATACCAAAAATTACAGAAGCTACTGCACTTGGAGCTGCTATGAGTGCAGGTGTTGGTGCAGGTATATATACAGATCTTAAAACTGCAGCACAGGAGCTTGTGTCATGGGAAAAAGAATATATTCCAAATGATAAACATACAAGACTATATACAAATATTAAAGTAAAATGGAAGAATATATATAAAACACAATTAGACTTAGTTAACCAAGGTCTCACTGATTCAATGTGGAAGGCACCTGGACTATAAAATATTTTATTGTTTATATGTTTATTAACAATAATTAACTATAATATCCTATGACTAAATACATTAAAATACTATATGTGGAAGATGATGTCTACAACAATAAAACAGTATCCAAATTTATAAATAGATATCCAAATGTTCAATTAGTAACAGCTTTTGATGGAAAAGTAGGCTTAGAACTATATAAAGAACACTATCTAGCACAAAAATTTGATATTATAGTTACAGATATTCATATGCCTGATATGGATGGTTCTAAAATGGTAGAAAAGATCAAAAGTATAGATAACTCCGTAATTGTTATCTATACAAGTGGTATGAATGATCTAAAGACCATTATACCTGCTATTAAAACAAGACCAAATTTTTTCCTAACAAAACCTATAGAATTAAAAGAATTAGAATCTGTATTAAACGAATGTATACAGATCGTATACAGTAAATACAGTCATCAAAAATCAAAACAGTTACTCGACCAATACAAATATATCGTTGATAAAGCTGCCATAGTAACAAAAACTGATATAAATGGTGTCATAACTTATGCAAATGATAAATTTTGTGACATATCGCAATATGAACTTGATGAACTTATAGGTACATCTCACAATATAGTAAGAGATCCAGATATGCCAAAAGAACTTTTTGAAAACTTATGGGATACGATCCAAAACAAACAAGTTTGGAAAGGTGAAATAAAAAATAAGGCAAAAAATGGAACAAGCTATTATCTTGATGCAACAATTGCACCTATATTGAACACAAATGGTGAAATAGATCAATATATAGCTTTACGACATGATATAACAGAAAAAAAACTAAAAGAGATAGAGTTAGAAGAACAAAGAAATAAAGCGATAAGTGCAAGCAAAGCAAAATCAGAATTCTTAGCAAATATGAGCCATGAAATAAGAACACCACTAAATGCAATAATGGGTTTCTTAGATATTTTAAAAGAGGAAACAAGAAATAGAAAAGCTGGAAAATATGTAGATATCATTAAGGATTCAGGAGCAACACTTTTAAATATTATAGAAGATATTTTGGACTTCTCAAAAATTGAAAGCGGTAAACTATATATAGAAAACATTGATTTTAATCCAAGCTCTCAATTTAATACATTGATCCATCTTTTTGATGCAAAGTGTTCACAAAAAAATATTACTTTGATTTTAAATATTGATAAAAATATACCAAAATTTATAAACTCAGATCCTCTTAGAATAAAACAGATAATATCAAATCTACTAAGTAATGCCATAAAATTTACAGAGAAAGACAAAAGGATCATCGTCAAAATTAAATATGCCGATAATAAATTGAAGGTTATTGTAGCAGACGAGGGTAAAGGTATAGCAAAAGAGAAACAGTCTCATATCTTTAAAGCATTTCAACAAGAGGACAATTCTACTACAAGAAAACATGGAGGTACTGGTCTTGGACTTGCAATCTGCAGTAGACTAATTCAACTTTTAAACGGGGAACTTAAACTAAAAAGTACCATAAATAAAGGAAGTGTGTTCTTATGTACTATACCTGTAAAAATAGGAGAACATGATAAGTCACTAATAGAGTCGGATAAAACTGTAAACTTTAAAGACTTTACCATACTGTTAGTAGAGGACAACCTCGCAAACAAAATGTTTATGAAAGTTATACTAAAAAAACTGAAGCTTAATTTTGATATTGCTTCAGATGGGATAGAAGCAGTGGAAGCTTTTAAATCAGCCAAATATGATGCCATACTTATGGATGAGAATATGCCAAATATGAATGGGATAGAAGCTACAAAACTGATATTGGAGCATGAAAAACAAAATAATCTAATCCATACACCAATAATTGCACTAACAGCAAATGCAGTAAAAGGTGACAGGGAAAGGTTTCTAAATGCTGGAATGGATGAATACCTTACAAAACCAATAGATCAAAAAAAGTTAAATTATACTTTACAAACTTTTTTAATAAAAAATAAAAATAACTGATAAAATTTCAAAACTTTGCATCAGCCAAAGTTAATGCAAAAAGAACTTCACAATTATACTCAAGAAGCTTCTTTTTTGCTTCAATAATTGTCAAACCGCTTGTGGATAGATCATCAACCAAAATCACCTTTAAGTTTCTCTCTCCGCTGTAGATAAATTTTCTTGGGTTCTTTTTCCTAAACTCCAGATCCCTCCCAGCGTATTTAATGCGATTTGAGGCTTTTAAGGTATTATATACAGGTTTTATTGTAGAGCTTTGTAAACTTTTTGCAAGAAGAGCAGTTTGTGAAAAGTGATGTTCAGTGTGATCATCAACACAGATAGCATAAACCTTTTCATTCAATTCAAAATTTGCAGCAAACGATTTAAAAGACAATTCTGCCAATAACCTAAATACCCTATCTCCATAAAACTCATATTTACTGTTTAAAAGCTCTTTAATATCATCATACGAATAAAAACTATATACAAATAACCCTTTTTCAATCTCTCTTTTATTAAACACAGGTTTTAATAAACTAGACTGGCATTTTTTACAGATAATCTCTATAGATATTTGTTCACAACTGATGCATCTCATAGTTACACTATACTGGTTTTTTGCTAAAATTAAAAATATACCTTATATGTAATAAAATATTCTTATGCTAAAATAAAAGAAATAAGGTTTTTTATGAAATATTCTTACAGTATTGTCAATACTCTTTTAAATATGCCTGATACTAATGTATGTATCCTAGATGAAGAACATCGCATCACCAATTATTCTCAAAGCTTTGCAAACTTAATAAAAAAAAATACCAATATTGATATAGAAAAAGGTATGAGTATTTTCGATACAGCTTTAAATGATGAATTAAAAAAGAAAATGAAAGAAGATGTAAATTATGTTTTGAAACATAAATATTTCAATGAGTTTGAAACTGATGATAACTATATCTTTAATAAAAGCTATTCAATTATAGAAGATAATAATACTCACTTAGGAATACTAATAATATATAATGTAATACAAGATACTTGTAACATAAACTATAAACAACAATATGAATTAATGGTATTTAAGAATATTGCAAACAATTTACCTGTAGGTATTGCACTTATTGATCATAAGAGTGATGATCGTCCTGTTTTATTTGTCAATAAAAAATTTGAGCATCTTACAGGATACAAAAAAAATGAGATGCTTGGTAAAAGCTGTATGGTTATCAAAAATAATAAAATAAACAAAAAAGCAAATCAAACTGTAAATCAAACTATTAAGAATAAACAATCATGTGAAGTGGAAATAAAACATTTTACAAAATCAGGTAAAGAGATATACAATCTTATAAATGTTTCACCATTGCTTGACAATGAAAAAAATGTTCTTTATTATATGATCATACTTCAGGATATAACAGAATCAATAGAATATAGAAAACAAAACACTATAAAAAGATTGGCAGAAGGTTTGACACATGAGATCAACACAGCTATATTTTCTATAAAAGGTAATCTTGAAATGCTATTAGATGATGTAAATGCTATAGAAGATGATGATAAAAAAAATATTATGCTTGACAGTTTACAGAATATCAGAAAAAGTAAAAGAATTATTCAAGACATCGTTAAAACTTTACACTATACAAATGATGTAGGAGAAAATAACAAGAGTCTTATATCTATAAATAACTCAATAAAAGATTCTTTAAAAAACTATGAAGACAAGATTGAGAGAAACGATATAGATATCTTTATAGATATTGATAAAGAACTAAATATAATTTTTTGAACCAAAAACATTAAGACACCTTTGGCAGATACTTATTGATAACACAATTGATGCTCTTATTGAAAAAAATGAAGAAAGAAAGATTTCTATAAATGCACTCAAAGATGATAATAAAATCATTATAGTTTTCAGTGACAACGGACATGGAATAGACCCTAATATAATCAATGATATTTTTAAACCTCTGACAAAAGGTAAATCATACGGGGGAGTTGGTATAGGATTATTTGTAGCTAAAATGATCGTTGATAATAACGGTGGTAATATCTCTTTCACTACAAGTGAGAAAGGGACCACTTTTAGACTTCTTTTTGATACTTCCAATAGTATTAAATCGTAAATAATAAAATTAATTTATACATAAGTATAGCTTGGTATATTTATAAAAAAATTCAGGAGAAATAATATGTATACAATAAATTTAGATAAAGAGTGTGGGTGCTTTAAAAGAAGTGCCTATGAAAATAATATGCAGTTCGAATCAAAAGATGAGGCAAAGTTACAAGCTGAGCTGATGATAAACCATATGAATACAAAATTTTGTCAAAAACATAGTTTTGAATTATCAGAAAATGCAGATACACTTCAAATAACAGTTGGAGACGCTTTAGATAATAAAAGTGGATGCTGTGGCGGTGGACACTGTTCTTAAACTTAAGAACAGTCCTACTAGTTTAAGGGCAATTCAATGGTGAATTTTGCTCCCTTATTGCTATTTTTAGCATAAAGTTTACCATTTAAACTTTCAGTTATGATCTTATAACTCATATGCAATCCTAGACCTGTTCCTTGTGACTGATGCTTTGTTGTAAAGTATGGCTCAAAAATTCTAGGCAATACATGAGAAGGGATACCTCCGGCATTATCTTCAATTGTTATAGTAGCTTTATCGTCTTTAACAAACAGTTCAATATCAATTACACCATTTTCAATATTTTTTTCAGTAAGTGCATCTTTGGCATTATTAATTATATTAATAATAACTTGATCAAGTTCACCAACAACCATCTCTATATTCAAGGGCTCAAGATCATTATAGTTATATTTTAGATCTATATGATTATCTTTTAAACTTGTACCGATAATATGAAAAACCATATCCAGTCTATCTTGAAGAACAACTTTCTTAAATTCTTTTTTTTCTTTTAAAAAGTCTCTAAAGGTATTGATCGTATTTGACAAGTATTCAGTTTTTGATAAGATAAGATCCATATTATCTATCATCTCCTCATCAGAAGATACCATACCAGTATAATAATTTAACTTGACACCTGAAGCCACTGTTGATATTGAACTTAAAGGCTGTCTCCATTGATGAGCTATATTTGCCATCATCTCACCCATTGAAGCCATTTTTGATTGTTCTAGTATCCTTAATTCTTGCTGCATATTCTTATTAACTTCTAGATCTATTTTTTCTTTTAGATTATTGTTAAGTAGATTTAGCTCTTTTGATGTTTCAGATATCAAATGAGACAGTGCTTTAATAGTCTGAGCTTTTTGTTTTTTTTCTTTTTTATCTTCATCTATATTGTTTTTTGAGTTTTTGCTTTCACTTAATGTTAAGACAGTAGTGGTTTGATTTAACAATTGATTATCACAGCTTGAACTACTATCACAAAAATAAAACTCTCCATAGGTAAAAAAGCCGCTTAAAGGTGCTGCTTTTGACATTGGCACTATCTCATTTTTGATCTCATCACCCAGTAATCTTTTTCTAGCCATACATGAATATATAAAAATTGATTCAAAAGGGTATTGTGAAATATTATCATAAAGATTAAATCTGTTATCTAAGATATTTTCAATATTACCATAACCCAAATGAACCTTATCGCCTTTTCTTATATTCCCTGCAAAAACCAATGAACCGTCATCATTCTTCCCTACTACCGCTCTTGCAATTTTATTGCCTTGTCTATTGATTATTAGTGGAAACTCTATACCTGTTGCAGGAAGTGCTTCCTCTATCTCTTTACCTAAATACTTTTTATAAATATTAGTAGTTGAAATATCATCTATTGTATAGACACGGTTCTCTACAGATTTGGTAATAGTCATCTCTTTACCGATCTCTTCCCAGCCAAAACTAAATGAGGTATTAACTATCAAATTTGGATTGTAAAGAACAGCTGCTATTGCAGAGGAGTCATCTACACCCTCTTTTGTAAAAATATAAGTTTTTTTAAATGTTGCATTATCCCCTGCCAAACCACCTGCAATTTGTATATGTGGAGCATATTTGTGGAATGCTTTCAAAAATATTTCACCGTTAGTATTTAATCCATCAGCAAAAACTATAGCAGCTTTTGCATCATCTTTATTTTCTATTTTTTTGATTAGATGTTTACCTGTTTGGTAACATGAAGGAAATTTCTCAATTTTGTATATAGAGATACTAGTCTCTTCAAAAATTGAAAACGACAAAACTGTTGAATTACTTTTTACTTCTGTATCAATTATCTCTCCATCTGTAGAGGAACCTATGATATTTATTTTAGGTAGTATATTGACAATTGATCTTATCATATTATTTATATAATCTTCATCCAAAACACCTGTAAAAATTTGCAGTAGGACTTTCTCATCATTTGGAATTGCATGTGAATTCAAAAACTCTTTTAAAGACTTTTCATCTGTATATATTGTGTTGATTGTTTTCATATAATGCCCAATTTATAAATAATATAAGATATAATATAGTAATTATGTAAAAAAAATGTCACAGATATGTCATAAAAATATTTATTACATAAAATGAGAATAATGTTTACAAAAAGAAACAATTTTGTCATTTTATATAATTGATGCTATCTTAAGTTAACATCATTTGGAACAGATCACTTAGTTTATTTTTATCTACAGGTTTAGTCAGATACTCATCCATACCTGAACTTAAAAATCTTTCTCTATCACCTATTAGTGCATTTGCAGTCAATGCAACTATCGGAGTATGTACTAGATCATTCTCTTTTTCATACTCCAAAATATATTTGATTGCTTCTATTCCATTCATATTTGGCATATTTTCATCCATTAATATCAAGTCATATGAATTATTTTTAAAAATAGATACAGCTTCTTCACCATCATTTGCAATATCAAACTGAATATTCATCTTTTGAAGTATCACCTTCATAAACATTTGATTTGCTTTGTTATCTTCCACTAAAAGTAACTTTGTATTTGAAAAATCTATAGATTTACCAATTTTATTTTTCTCTTTTAGTACTTTACCTACAATTATAGGGATAGAAAAATAAAATTCACTGCCTACATCTATTTCACTTTTAACTTTCAGTTCACCGCCTAAAAGTTTTACCAATTCACTGCTTATGCTAAGTCCAAGACCAGTACCACCATAATTTCTGCTGGTTGAACTCTTTTCTTGTGAGAAAGCTTCAAATATATAATCTAACTTATCATTTGATATGCCCACCCCTTGATCTTTTACGGATACTGTTAACATACTTGTATCATAGGTTATATCTATGAATATATTGTTACCGTTAGGTGTGAATTTTATGGCATTACTAAGAAGATTTGCTATGATTTGCTTTATCCTAAGAGGATCTGTATTTATCACAGGAGGTAAGTCCGGATCTATATTTATGATTAAGTTAATATTCTTCTGCGTACACTTTACATCAAATAAACTTGCAATTATTTCAAACTCCTTCTTCGAGTCGAAGTTTATTTTCTCTATTTCAAGTTTACCGCTTTCAATTTTAGACAGATCCAAAATATCATTTATAACCTGAAGGAGCGACTTACTGGAACTATCTATAATATTTATATATTCTAATGACCTTTGCTCTTTTATGTCTGTTTTTAAGATATCCACAAAACCAAGTATTGCATTTAGAGGTGTTCTTATCTCATGTGACATATTTGCTAAAAACTCAGATTTTGCTCTATTTGCTTCAATTGCTTTTTGTTTTTCTTCCCTTAGATCAGATGTCCTTTGATGTACTTTTATCTCTAGTTCTTGATTTATTTTATTTATATATTCATTTTTCTTTTTAAGATTTTCATATAGTATTGAGCTCTCTAAAACTTCAGCTATATATGCAACCACCAAGTTTAAAAGTTTTTGATCTTCATCTGAAAATTTACCTTTTTCTGTTTGTTTATTTAAAGCTTGAAAAACTCCTATAGCATCTCCATGGATATTAATAATAGGTACAGTTATCATACTTTTTGTTCTATATCCAGTAGCTTTATCCAAAGATGAATCAAAAAATTCACTTTCATAAACATCATCAAATAACATTGTCTCTTTCGTTAAAAAACAATATCCAACTATTCCATCTGATTGAGCTATATGTAAACTATTTACTCCATGTGCTACTTTTGTTATAAACTCCCCTTTTTCTGCAGAGTAGCTCCATATGCTACACCTATCCGCATCCAAAACATCTTTAGCCATATTTGCCAAAGTTAAAAGCTTATCATCAAAATTCATAGTTTGTTTTAGTTGAGAAATATATTCAAATATTTTACTTATTTTCTTATCATACATCTAACCATACTACTATTTTCTTTCTTATTTTCCTATAATTTTTTTACTAATAAATCTAAAATATGATAGTATATAAGAAAAGTATATATAGTTTTTGATATAATTAAATTAGTTATATTTAACATTGGAGATCTGTCATAACAAACAAAAAATTTTTACTAATAATTTTTCTGCTAGTGAATGTAATAATCTACTATAGTATAGATAATATAAAAAGTATCTGGATTAATTCAGTAAAAGATTCACACTTAAAAAATCTTGAGATACATTACAAAGCATTACTTTATCAACAAAAAAATCTTGCGGATGTAACCTATGAAGAGACGATCAATACAGATAAAGTACTTAAGATACTTACACAGGCAAATAACAAAAATATCACAACAGAAAAACTTATAGAATTAAGAAATGATCTTTTAGGTCTGCTAACTACAAAATACAAACTTTTACAAAAACAAGGTGTATTGCAATACCATTTTGTATTTCCTGATAACAAAGTATTTTTAAGAGTTCATAAAACAAATAAATATGGTGATGATCTAAGCAATATTAGAAAAGATTTTGCATTTACCAATAAATATAAAAAACCTATAAGAGGATTCCAGCAAGGTCGTACTGCGCATGGATTTAGAAATGTATATCCTTTGTTTAATAAAAAGAATGAACATTTAGGGGCTATGGAGATATCGTTTTCCAGTGAACATTTTCAAGAATATCTTACAAATATAAATAAGATACATACGCACTTTTTAGTAGATAAAAAAATATTTTCTGCAAAAGCATGGGAACGGGAAGGGATGATACTAAAATACCTTACAAGCAGTGAAAATGAAAAATATATGATGACCATGACAAATCATCATCATAAAGACAAATGTATCGAATACAATGGTAAACGGATCAAAAACTATAAAAATGAGATCTCTAAAAAAATGTCACTAAATAAAAAATTTACATTTATTCTTAAGGATCATCTAAAAAAAGAAGATATTATCATATCTTTTTATCCTATAAAAGACAGTGTTACAAAAGATACAACTGCATGGATAGTTTCTTATGAAAATGCTGAGTTTATAACATACCTAAACTACATTGCAAACATCATAAATATTGTAATATCACTTCTAAGTATGATTATCCTTGCCTTTATCTATAATGTTTTAAAGCAAAAAGAAACTCTAAATACAGAGGTTGCAAATAAAACAAAAGAGCTTGTAGAGTTTAACAAAAATTTAAAAGCAAAAGTAGATGAGGAAGTAAATAAGAATATAAAAAAAGAGAGACAACTTCTTGAACAATCCAAATCAGCAGAACTTGGAAGTATGATAGGTAATATTGCACATCAGTGGAAACAACCCTTAAATGTAATCTCACTAAACTCCTCAAGTATAAAATTAGAAGCAGAACTTGGAATCTTAGATAAAAGTGAACTTGTAGGTAAAATGGATATTTTAATAAGTAAAGTTGACTATATGGCTCAAACAATAAATATATTTAGAGACTTTTTGAAAGAAACAAAAGAATACACTGAGCTTATACTGCAAGAAAGAATTGACATTGCACTAAATATTTCTCTAGTATCTCTAAAGGACAAAGGGATAAAGCTGATCAAAGATATTGATTATGACAACCCTATAAATATAAAAATGGTAACAGGAGAACTTGATCAGGTTATAATAAACATAATCAACAATGCCAGTGATGCGATTTTAGAAAATAAAGTAAAGCAAGGTTGGATAAAGGTTGAGCTGATAAAAAGAGATGATATAGCCATTATAACTATTGAAGATAATGCAGGTGGAATACCAAAAGATATACTTCCTAAAATATTTGATGAGTATTTTACCACAAAAGCAGATGACATAGGTACAGGTTTGGGTCTTCACATGAGTCATAAGATAATCACAAACAGTCTAAAAGGTCAAATATATGTAGACAATACCCAAAACGGTGCTAAATTCTTCATTGAGTTACCTTTAAACTCTTAACCCTTTAAATAAGGCATTGAAGTTACTTTTAACTCACATTTCTAAGCAGTGGTGAACATTCACCATCACTTAGCACCGAACTTGCGAGCAGTCGGTGAACTCAACCGTTATAAGTTGTCATAAATATATGACAAAATGCAATATTTCTAAACTATTTTAAAATTATTTGCTACAATGTTATTATATTTAAAAAAAGGATACTTTAAAATGGAAGGTAAAATATTGGTTACTTATAAAATATTGTGTAAAGCTGATTTTAATTTGGAGATCACTTTAGAACAGTTACTTTCAAATGAAAAAGTTGCAAAAACTATCAAAAGTGAGTTTGCTAAGGGTATAAGAAATATTGACTTTGCTCATAAAAACAACAGTGTGATAAAAATAGAAACACAAAAAGAGCTATATGAGTTTGAAGCTTTAAAAGATGACTTTGCTGATCTTTTATCTTTGGCAGAAGAGGATGCTTCTAATAGAAAACTATATAAAAAAGATTGTGTGGGTATAGAACTGGTTGATATAGAGATCTTAAATTCATAAGTTTAACTATTTACACTTTTTATAAGCTTCTTCAAGTCTCTTTTTGTCAAAATAAACATAAAATGAGTTAGTTGTAGTGGTATCTTCTGTATTTTGTGCTTTTTGGTCTTTTTTAAGATTTATTTTTTGTATAAATTTTAAATCATCTCTATTCTTTAAACTGTAAAGTTCTTGTATATTTAAGAATTTTCCTGCTTGTTCTTTTGGATGAAAGATAAACTGATTTATATTTTCTTTATGTCTTTTTATAACAACACCGTCTAAATAGTATAGAGTATTATTTGTTTTTATATAATAGCTATCTTCAGGTATATCTACATAACCTCCAAGGTTGTCTTGTACGGCATCTTCACTTAGATTGAGTTTGTTTGTATTGATTTTTACAGTAAATTCTTTCGAATTGGAACAGATGGTCTCTAGTTTCATTTGTTCTAGTTCTGTGGCATTTAGCATTGTGATATTTAATATGACTGTAATTATTAGTAAAATATATTTGTTCATTTTGATCCTTGAATTGAATTTTAACAAAAAGAAAATTAAATCAAAATAGTGTTATGAGTGCGGATTCTTTTATCTTAGTATTTTATAGTATAATATGTTTATAATTTAAATTAAAGGAGAGTCTATGTCCAAAGAAGTATTGCTTGAGAAATCAACTATGATTGTTTCGGAAACAGATATGAAAGGTAATATATTATATGCAAATAATGATTTTTGTAAGATTGCAGGGTATACCAAAGATGAACTTATTGGACAGCCTCATAATATTGTAAGACACATAGACATGCCCAAAGTCGCTTTTAAAGGACTGTGGGATACTTTAAAAAATGGCAAGACCTGGAATGGTATAGTTAAGAACAAAACAAAAGACGGTGACTTTTACTGGGTAAATGCGACAGCATATGAGGTTACTAAAAAAGATGGACAAAAGTCGTTGATCTCTGTTCGTGTAAAGCCTACAAAAGAAGAGATTGAGTATGCAACTGAACTATATAAACAACTTAAAAGGGAAGAGTAGATGTTTTTTTCAAATCAAAAAGATACTGACAATTTATTAAATATATTAGATGCTCTGGAGGATTATATAAAAGGTGATAGCAATAGCATATCTACTCAAAACTCAGTAAGCAATGAAAATTTAAAAAAAATAGAAAATAAGATAACAACAATAGCTAATTTAATAAGTGATAAAAAGACAGAGGACCTTAGAGTTTTTGGTGAAATTATGCTTGTATGTGAGAAGTTATCTGATGGATATACAAACGATATTGTTTCCCAAAAGTCAAGTGATGATAAGATAAATTATATTGCATATAGTATAAATGAAGCAATAGGAAACATCTCTGCTTCACTAGAAAAAGTTATAAGTATTTTAAATCTATATAAAAAGAATGACTACAGACACAAAATTGATACCAGTGTATTTAGAGGTGGGCAGTTTAGTGAGCTTCTTGAGGGTATAAATGAATTGCAGGGTGCTATTACTAAAAGAGTTCTTCAATCATATAAAATAGGTATGACAATGGAGCATCAGTCTGATATTTTACAAAAAGAGGTTGGAAAGCTTACTAATTCTACATCACAGCAGGCAGTGGCCATAAAAGAAACAGCAGATTCAATAGATAGTATATATTCAAATATTCAGTCAAATACCCAAACAACACAACAGATGCATCAATCAGGGGAAATATTAAACAGTTCAGCTACAAAAAGTCTAACAATGATAGAAGAGACAAAACTTACTATGGAAAGTATCGATAAGTCTACACAATCTGTGAACGATGCAATCGGTGTAATATCTCAAATAGCATTTCAAACAAATATACTTTCTTTAAATGCAGCAGTAGAAGCAGCAACAGCAGGTGAGGCTGGTAAAGGGTTTGCCGTTGTTGCACAAGAGGTTAGAAATCTGGCAAACAGAAGTGCACAAGCTGCACAGACAATTCAAGGGCTAATGGATCAATTAAAGCTTCAAACAGCTGAAGGTAAAAATTCTGCTGTTAGTATGGATCATGAGTTTAATCTTTTAAATGACAATATAAAAACAACTTTAACAAATATCAATCAAATAGTACAATCTTCACAAGAGCAAAGTAGAAGTATAAAACATATAAGTGATTCTATTAAAAATATAGAACAAGCTACACAAACAAACGCAGAAGCTACAAAAGCTGTTAATGAGATAGCAATACAATCATACAATGTTGCAAATAAACTTGTAGATGCAAACAAAGATATAAGTTTTGAGGGAAAAGAATCTTCAGAAACACCTGATGAGATCATCGAATCTTTATTTAGTACAAAAAAATTATCTTAAAAAGGGAATAAAATGAATAAAATAGCAATAGTTGATGATGAAAATAATATACTTGATATGTTGAGTACTTTTTTGGAAGATAGTTACAGTGTTAAAACATTTTCAAATCCAATAACGGCACTTCATGATATCAAAAATAATGATTATGATTTGGTACTTTGTGATATTATGATGCCTGAGATGAATGGTTTGGAATTATTGAAGCAGTTAAGAACATTTGATAATAATATCAAAGTAATAATGATGACAGCATTTGATACTATGGATAAAGCTTTGGAAGCTCATAAATACGGAGCAAAGAATTATATAAAAAAACCTTTTAACAGTTTGATGGAAGTTGATACAAAGATTTCTGAAGCACTTAGTGACATATAAATCTCAATAAAGACAAAATAGATGTATCAAGATTTTAATTTACTATATGTTGAAGATGAGGTCAGCCTTAAGGAGATAACTTGTGGAGTTTTAAATAGGTTTTTTAATAAGGTATATACTAAAGAAAATGGTAAAGAGGGCTTGGAGTTTTATAAAGAAAATAAAAATAAGATAGATCTGATAATCACTGATATAAATATGCCTAAAATGAATGGTATTGATATGAGTGAACAGATCAAGCTGATCGATCCTTCTATACCTATAATAGTAACATCTGCACATAATGATAATGATTATTTACTTAAATCAATCAATATAGGGATTAACGGTTATATAATAAAACCGATCAATATAAATAACCTTGTAAAAACTATTGGAAAAGTGCTCGAACCAAAGGTATTAAAAAAGAAGCTTAAAGATCAAGAGGAAGAAAATCAGCAAAGACTCTTAAAGAGTGCAAAGTTTACTGCAATCGGTCAATTAACTGCAGGACTTACCCATGAGATAAATACACCTCTTACTTATATCAAAGGTTCAGTTGAAATTATGCAGCATAAGATGAAAGCTCTACCTGATCTACCTGTAAAACAAACTTTGGAAAAACAATATGACAGAATTGAGGATGGGGTTAAAAGAATTTCTAATATTATTGATTCTATGACCGAAATGGCGAAGAAAAGCTCTGAAAGATCTGAATTTGCAAATATATATGAAACTATGATTGTTTCTATAATTATGGCATATAACAGATCAAAACATATTACACAAATATATATTAACGGTGAACCTTTTTGTATGAATATGGATAAAAACAAACAAACCTTTGAAGCTTTTGTTCAGAGACAAAGAGTAGAACAAGTATGGATAATAATAATAAACAATGCACTGGATGAACTTATAAAAATAGTTGATTTTAAAGATAGAAGTTTAAATATTATTATAGAAGATGATAAGAACAATGTAAAAATAAAATTTGAAGATAATGCAGGCGGTATCAAAGATGAAATATTTGATACACTTTTTGAACCGTTTAAAAGTACAAAAGAATCATCTGGTATGGGTGTAGGCTTAAGTATAGCTAAAAAAATAATAGAAGAACAGCATGGAGTTATATCTGCTTACAACAAAAACGACGGTGCCGTTTTTGAAGTAGTTTTGCCTAAAGGTGAGATATCTTAATAGTTAAGATTAAGACTTTTTAACAAACTTAGGAGTGATTTTTATAGCTCCAACACCTGAAATCTTACAGTCGATATTGTGATCATCTGCACTGTCTACTAGTTTGATATTTTTTATTTTAGTACCAACTTTTACAACAGATGAACTACCTTTTACTTTTAGGTCTTTAATAACAGTTACATCATCACCTGCTCTTAAAGTAGTACCGTTTGAATCTTTTACAGTGAACTCTTCATCCTCTTTCATAGCTTCCTCTTTAGACCACTCATATGCACATTCTGGACAGATAAGTAAGCTACCGTCTTCATAAGTATATTCTCCGCCGCATTTTGGACAGTTTGGTAAATTTTCCATTTTTTTCCTTGTTGGTTGTTTTATATTTGGAATAATATCAAATGGTATATAATATATCGGTAAATACCGCTTGGCTTGTAATATTCTTTACTCTATTCTGCATTTGTCTTTGGTAAGATAATGGAATATCCCAAGACCTATTATCATAATAGTAACACCAAGGATCAAATAAAAAGCA
>JAYEKV010000104.1:0-20113 GCA_034716855.1 Campylobacterota bacterium
ATGGAGCGGGCAACAAGATTCGAACTTGCGACCTAAACCTTGGCAAGGTTTCGCTCTACCCCTGAGCTATGCCCGCGATGCATATTTGTTTTGAAATGGAGCTTCAGATAGGAGTCGAACCTACGACCTGCTGATTACAAATCAGCTGCTCTACCAACTGAGCTACTGAAGCATGAGAATAAAATATACTTTTAAATTTATGCTATGTGATAAATTTGAAAGTGTATTTAGTGGAGCGGGTGACGCGACTCGAACGCGCGACAATCTGCTTGGAAGGCAGAAGCTCTAGCCAACTGAGCTACACCCGCATATAAAAGTGCAAACGTGGTGGGTCCTGAAGGACTCGAACCTTCGACCACTCGGTTATGAGCCGAGTGCTCTAACCAGCTGAGCTAAGGACCCTTTTGTGTTTGCGTGTGGAATTATAGAGAAATAATTATTAAAAAACACTTAAAGTATTATTTATATAATAATTTAAGCAACATGTACCCCAGGTATCTCTTTTAGCATATTTTCTACACTGTTATTTATATAGTAACTGCTATCTATCTCCACATCTCCAAGTTTTGACTTTATCACAATTTTTAATTCTCTTTTACCTTGATTTTTAGCAACTAGATCAAAAAGCTCATATACTATTTTATCATCATTAGAAAAATCTATAGAAACGAATAACGGATCTAGTTTCTTTTCTACTTTTTTACCTTTTTTCAGCTTCTCTGTTTTTGCTTCTTTTAATGATTCTATTTTTTTAAGATTGAATTTTGTTCCAAAGTCATCTATTTTTACACCAACTTTAAATGCAATAGGTTTAGTAATATCAAAATCTTCCTCCAGCTCTTTTATTCTATCCTCAAAAAGCATAAGTTCAAAACTTCCATGCAAATCCATAATTGTAGCAATACCAAAAGGGAAACCTTTTTTTGATACTCTTTTTTGTATCCCCTCTATTTGACCTAACAATATAGTTTCACTACCATCTGCTAAAGAATCAAACTCACTACTAAGTGTATATTTTATCTCATCAAATGTTTCTCTATATGGGTCAAGTGGATGTCCTGATACATAAAAACCTAATGATGCTTTTTCAAACTCCAAGATCTCTTTATCTTCATACTCTTCACAATCACTAATATCAACTTCAATAGTTGTCATATCTTCATCATCACCAAATAAAGATCCAACTACCATCTTTTTAGCTTGAGCTGCTTTACCTGCTGCTTCTACTATCTCTTCTAGTTGATTTAACATAGCTTTTCTTGAATACCCAAAACAATCAAAAGCACCAGATTTTATAAGTGTTTCTATAACTCTTTTGTTTACTTTGGAACTATCTATTCTACTTACAAAGTCACTAAAGTTTTTAAACTCATCATCTCCTCTTGAAACCAAAATAGAATTAATAGCAACATCCCCAGCACCTTTTAAGGCACCCATACCAAACATAACAACCTCTTTGTCCTCTTCCACTGTATCAGCAGAGAAAACAAGGTAAGATCTATTTATATCAGGAGGTACCAGATCAAATCCCATACGCTTTACTTCATCTACATATTTAACAACTTTATCTGTGTTGTCTTTTTCAAGTGTAAGTAGTGATGCCATAAACTCAGTAGGATAATAACATTTTAGATATGAGGTATAAAATGTTACAAGTGCATAAGCTGCCGAGTGAGATTTATTAAATCCATATCCGGCAAACTTAACAATCAGATCAAATAGCTCTTCACAGTGTTGTCGGTTATAACCTTTTTTTACTCCACCATCTGCAAACTCACCTTTTAATCTATCCATCTCTTCAACAATTTTTTTACCCATGGCACGACGAACTAAATCCGCACCACCAAGGCTAAATCCACCAATAACCTGAACAATCTGCATAACCTGTTCTTGATAAACAATAACTCCATAAGTTGGTTCAAGTATTGGACGAAGCGGTGCATCAAACTCATCATAAAAATAGTTTATCTCAGCACGACCGTGCTTTCTATCAATAAAGTCATCAAGCATCCCAGACTCCATAGGTCCTGGTCTATATAGTGCTAGAACGGCGATAATATCCTCAAAGTTTGATGGCTTTAGTCTTCTACAAAGATCTTGCATACCTGTTGATTCTATCTGGAACAGTCCTATAGTATGTCCTGTGCAAATTAGATCATAAACATCTGTATTGTTTACATCTTCTCTTGTAAAGTCTATCTTTTTACCATGTCGTTTTTCTATAAGTTGTAAAGCACCCTCAATAACTGTAAGTGTTTTAAGTCCCAAGAAGTCAAACTTGATTAAGTCAACATCTTCTACATATTTTCCATTGTACTGTGTTGCAAGTGTATCAAGACCTGATGGTTTAAAAAGTGGTGTTTTCTTCCATAAAGCTTCATTTGAGATAACTACACCTGCTGCGTGTGTTCCTGCATTTCTATTTAGCCCTTCAAGTGCTAAAGCATATTCCCAAACTCTTTTAGCTTTTGGATCCATATTACAAAGCTCTTCTATCTTTGGCTCTTTTTCCCAAGAATCTGTAAGATTTATCCCCAACTCATCAGGGATAAGTTTAGCCATAGCATCAGCTTGTGCATAAGGCATATCAAGCACCCTTGCAACATCTCTTATCACCCCTTTTGCAAGAAGTTTACCAAAAGTGATAATCTGAGCAACATTGGCCCGACCGTATTTTTCAACAACATAATCAATAACCTCTTGTCTTCTTGCTTGACAAAAATCCATATCAATATCCGGCATAGATATTCTTTCAGGATTTAAAAATCTCTCAAAAAGAAGTCCATATGGCATAGGATCAATATCGGTGATCTCCAAAGCAAAAGCAACTAAACTCCCTGCTGCTGATCCCCTTCCAGGACCCACTGGTATATTTTGTTCTTTTCCAAAAATAACAAAGTCCCAAACAATAAGCATATATCCCGGGAACTTCATATTGTTTATGATATCCATCTCAACTTGAAGTCTATCTCTATACTCTTGATGTTTTGACTCATCTACAATTTTAAGTCTTTTTTCAAGTCCTCTTTCGCACTCATCTATAAACAATACTTTATCATTTTCTAAAGAGTACTCTAGATCTGGTTCAGGTAAAACTAGATTATTTACTAGTGACTTCTCTCTTGTAAATTTAAAGTTTGGCGGTGTTGGGTCTCCTAGTTTTATCTCTAAGTTACACTTATCTACTATCTCTTGTGTATTGTGTATAGCTTCTGGAATATCAGCATATAGTTTAGCTATTTGCTCAGGTGATTTCACATAGAATTCATGCACGCTATGACGCATCCTGTTTGGATCGTCATAAAGTTTATTCATAGCTATACACATAAAGGCTTCATGGGCTTCTGCATCTTTTGGATTGGTGTAGTGAGTATCATTTGTAGCAACTATTTTTATACCTGTTTCTTTAGAGATTTGAATAAGCTGCTTATCTATATAGTGCTGATCTACAATACCGTGCCTCATAATTTCAAGATAAAAATCATCTCCGAATATCTCTTTGTATTCAAGAGCTATTTTCTTTGCTTCATCATATCCTTTTGCACCATTTTTTACATTTCTTTTATTGTTTAGATTTAGATGCCAGCTTACCTCACCTTGTAAACAAGCTGCCGTACATACTATACCTTCACTATTTTCTCTTAATAATTTTTTATTAATACGAGGGTAGTAATAAAATCCGTGCATATATGCCTGTGAACTTAAAAACATCAAGTTCTTATAACCCACATCATTTTTAGCGAACAAACACAAATGAAATCTTTGCTTTGTAGATTTGTCTCCTATATCATCACTATTGTGTATATAGGCTTCTATACCAATAATTGGTTTGATACCCTCTTTTTTCATTGTATTGTAAAAATCAATAGTACCGAACATATTTCCATGATCGGTCATGGCAACTGACTCCATACCAAGTTCTTTTACTTTTTTTGCTAGAGCTTTTATCTTGTTTGCTCCATCAAGCATAGAGTACTCGGTATGAAGATGTAGGTGTGTAAATTTAGGTATTTGACTTGTTGACATTGTGTAAGTTCTTTAAAGTTTGATTTTGATTTTTGTATTATAGCAAAGTAAAATTATATATAAAGAATTGTAAAAGGAAAACAATTCTTTACATTAATCTTTTTTTGTATTTTTTAAGTGGTTCTGTTAAATTTCGTAATGCAATTATAAACACTGAAAATGAAATGAAAATGAAATATATACTAATTTTCCGTAAAATGTTAAAGAATATTAAAACTTTACAATATAACTTCTACTTTTGTACCTTTATCCTCTACAGATTCAATTTTTATCTCTCCATTGTGAAGCTCTATGCTATTTTTAACAATAGCCAATCCTAAACCAAAACCTTTTACCTTTTTATTTCTTGATTCATCAACTCTAAAAAACCTGTTTGTTATATTTTCTATTTGTTGTGCAGGTATCCCTATACCCTCATCTTCAACAATAAAATGTATTTTATCATCTATATAAAGTGATATATAGATATTTTTTTTCTTTTCACTGTATTTTATAGCATTGTCTATAATATTTGAGAATATCATCTCTATTAGCATATGATTTACATTTTTCTCTATTGGTTCAATTTTTTGAATATGAAGTTTTATATCTTTTTGCTTCATTTTTATATTGTATTGTTCTATTGTTGATAATAACAATGAGTCCAAACTTGTTGACTCAAATGTACTCTCTATATTGTCTTTATTGTATTTTGTCAGTAAAAGTAAATTATCTACGATCTCTTGTATATGTTCTGTTTCTTTCTCAATTGTTTTCAAACTGTTTACATAATATTCAATATCTCTATCTTTGTTTAGTGTTATCTCAACTTCACCTTTGATTACTGTTAAGGGTGTTTTTAACTCATGAGAAACATCACTGTTAAATTGATTTAGTATATCAACACCACCTTTTAATCTTGCTATCATATGATTAAATGAATCAACCAGATCTTTAATCTCATCATCATATTTAGGGGGAGGGATCTGTTTTGAAAGGTCAGTTACATATATTTGATTTGCCGTTTCTGTGATATCTCTTATTGATTTTAATATTTTATCCGTCAGTTTACTAGCAACAAAGATCAACAAAAAAATCAAAATAGGCTCTAAAACGATCAATATTTTTTTTATGTTTTTTAGATCGTCTTCTATTTTTTCATCGATCTTTCTCTCATAAAAGAGTATTGCACCCTCAAAAGGATTGTATATCTTTAAAACATATAAACCATCCATATTAGAATTGTTGGTAAAAACAAAGAAAGATTCTCTTTGATCGATAAATTTTTTGAAATTATCAAAATTTACACTACCTTTTTTATATATGATCTTATCTTCTTTGATAATTGCTACATCAATATTTTCAAGCTCTTTATCTTTTAATAGTTCATCCATCGATATACTTGCCATAATATTCTTATTGATATATGCAGCTTTATTATATAATTGATTTTGTATTCTTAGTTTTGTATTTTGTTCAAGAGATTTATATAGTACAAAGTTAAAAAGCAGGAGCAGTAGAGTTGTTGCCGTACCAAACCAGAACAGTACTTTAGTTTTTATACTTTTAAATTTCAATCTTATATCCTAAACCTCTAGAACTTTTAATAAACTCTTTTCCTATTTTTTTTCTTAGGTTATATATTGTAACTTGTATTACATTACTATTAATATATTCCTCTTCTCCCCACAATTGTTCTTCTATCATAAGATTAGAAATCAAGGCATTTTTATGTTTAATTAAAAATAGTAAAAGTTCGTACTCTTTTTGTGTAAGGGTTAATTCATTATTATTTTTTGAAACTGTTTTTTTATCTATATCTATAGTTATATCTTTTATATTTATAATATTATTTCCTGTAGATACTGATCTTCTGTATTGTGCCAGTACTCTGGCATGTAGTTCTTTAAAGCTAAAAGGTTTACTTAAATAATCGTCAGCTCCTTTTGTTAGACCCTCCACCTTATCATCAATTTGGGTTTTTGCTGTAAGCATAATAATTGGAGTAGATATATTTTTACTTCTTAAACTTTCTACGATCTCTATACCACTTTTTATTGGAAGCATCCAATCCAAAATAATAATATCATAACTGTTTGTAAGAGCCATGTACTCACCCTCTTCTCCATCATCTGAAGACTCTACCGTATAGTCTTCCTCTTCAAAACCTCTTTGAAGAAAAGATAGAATATTCTCATCATCTTCAACTATTAAAATTTTCATCTTTATCCATCATTATATTTTTTAAGCTATTATAGTAATTTAAGATGAATTTTAAATGAAAAAGCATAAAAAAAGGCTGCAGTTTTACCTGCAGCCTTTTTAAATTAAAAAATAAAACTATACAAATGAAATATAAGCCATTTGTGTAGCATCACCTCTTCTGATTCTTGTTTTAACGATAGAAGTGTAACCACCGTTTCTCTCAGCGTATTTAGGTGCTATTTCAGCTACAAGTTTATTTGTAGCTGTTTTACTTTGTAATTTAGCAAAAACATTTCTGTGTGAATTTAAATCACCAGAAGATGCAGCTGTAATTAATCTCTCTACGTATCTTTTTAACTCTTTAGCTTTTGGTAAAGTAGTTTCAATCTTTTCTCTCTCAATGATAGCAATTGCCATGTTTGCTAACATTGCTTTTCTATGAGAAGATGTTCTACTAAGCCTTCTATATCCATGCTTGTGTCTCATTATTTGACCCTTTCTATAATTATGCTTTTAGTTGCTCTAATTTTTTTCTTAAAGCTGATGCAGTATCTTCATCTAAAGTACCATCTATCGGATAACCGATCTCTGTAAATTTGTCAGATATCTCTTCTAACGATTTTTTACCTAGATTTTTAATACTTTTTACTTCAACTTCACTCATAAGTGCTAAATCACCAACAAATTTAATTCCTGCTCTATCAAGAGAATTAAAACTTCTTGCACTTAAATTTAAATCTTCTATCTTAACGATCAGATCTTTTAGATCGATAGTATTTTCGTTGCTGTTCATCTCTACCATTTTAACTTCAGATAGATCAAATACCTTGTTAAACACAGACATTTGAGAATACATAGTAGAAACAGCTTCTTTAAATGCATCAATAGGAGAAATCTGACCATCAGTTACTACAGTAAATACTGCTTTTTCATAGTTAGGATTGTCTTCTACAAGCATTTTTTCAATATCGTAAGTTACTTTCTTTACAGGAGTAAAGAATGCATCTACTGGAATATAATCAGCAGGGATTAAATCTCTTAGATCCTCACTTGCTACATACCCGATACCTCTTTGAACTATAACAGAAAAATTCAGTGTACAATCACTATTGATAGTTGCTAAATGGTTATCACCGTTTATAACTTCAATATCATCGTTTTCTAAATCACACCCTTTGATCTCTCTTGCATTATTGAAAGTATACTCTATCTCTAATTGCTCTTGATCTCCTTTTATTTTAAATCTTAACTCTTTAAGATTAATAATAAAGATCGCGATATCTTCTAGCATACCTCTGATTGAATCAAATTCATGCTTAGCACCCTCAATTTTTACGGCGATAGGTGCAAACCCTACAGAGCTGCTCATCAAAAGTCTTCTTAATGGGTGTGCTAAAGTTATAGCATACCCACTTTCAAAAGGAAAAGCGCTTATTTTAGCACTGTCTTCAGTAATTTGTTCTATCTCTACCTCAGAAGGTAAAAATGGAGCATCTACAAATTTTTTCATAATTTTTCCTTTATTAATATTAATTATTATTTAGAATACAACTCTACGATTAGTCTTTCTTCAACAGGGATAACTACTTCTTCTCTTTGTGGTACTCTTGTAAAGATTCCAAATACTTTATCTTTATCAACATCAACCCATTCAACCATACCAGTTTGGTTAGTTAACTCTAAAGATCTAACGATCTGAGGGTTAGTTTTAGATTTTTCTTTTACTTCGATCTTTTGTCCAGGTTTTACAACTACTGAAGGGATATCTACTTTTTTACCGTCTACTAAGATATGTCCGTGAGTTACGAATTGTCTAGCGTTTGCTCTAGTTGAAGCAAATCCCATTCTGTAAACTACATTGTCTAATCTTTGCTCGATAGATGTAATTAGGTTAGAACCTGTGTTACCATCTGCTCTTGCAGCATCTTTGAAGTATTTTCTGAATTGTTTTTCAGATACACCATAGATGATCTTAGCTTTTTGTTTTTCTTGAAGTTGCATACCATATTCAGATAGCTTAGTTCTTCTTTGTCCATGTTGCCCAGGAGCAAATGGTCTTTTTTCTAATGCAGACTTTCCGTTAAGTCTTCTTTCACCCTTTAGTCCAAGGTCAGCATTAAGTCTTCTTTCTAGTTTTTCAACTGGTCCTCTATATCTTGCCATGCCTTAACTCCTTACACTCTTCTTCTTTTTGGAGGTCTACAACCATTATGAGGTAATGGTGTAACATCCTTGAACCATTTAACAGAAATACCTTCGATTGCTCCGATAGCTTTAACTGCTGTATCTCTACCAGATCCTGGTCCTTGTACTTTGATACCTACATTTTTAATACCATGTTCTATAGCTTTTTGTAGTGCATCTTCAACTGCTGCTGTTGCTGCAAAAGGAGTAGATTTTTTACTTCCTTTAAATCCTAGGTTACCTGCACTTGACCAAGCAATAGCATTACCTGCATTGTCAGTTACTGTTACCATAGTATTGTTAAATGTTGCTGCAATATGAACAACACCGTCAGCAATATTCTTTTTTACAACTTTTTTTCTAGTTACTTTTCTTTTTGCCATCTAGTTATCCTTACTTAGCCGCTGCGCCAACAGTTTTCTTTTTACCTTTTCTTGTTCTAGCATTAGTTTTTGTCTTCTGCCCTCTACAAGGTAAACCTCTTCTGTGTCTAATTCCTCTGTACGAACCTAAAGCCATAAGAGATTTAATATCCATTGCAACTTTCTTTCTAAGATCACCCTCAACCATATAGTTTTCTTGGATCTCGTTTCTGATTGCAGCTACTTCATCTTCTGTTAACTCATGAGCTCTTTTGTCATATGAGATACCAGTAGCATCTAAAATTAGTCTTGATGTATGTAAACCTATACCGAAGATATATGTTAAAGCATACTCCATTCTTTTTTTGTTTGGTAAGTCTGTACCAGCAATTCTTGCCATGGCTTATCCTTGTCTTTGTTTGTGTTTTTTAACTTCACAGATTACTCTTGTGATACCTTTTCTTTTGACAACTTTACATTTGTCACACATTTTTTTAACTGAAGCTCTTACTTTCATAATAAAGCCATCCTTCTTGTTTGTGTTTTTTCCAAATTTCTATAGGCTCAAAAGCGTATTTTGTCGCCAACTCTTTATAAAACCTTTTATATCAAGTTTTATAAAAACTTCCAAAGGCTGTAGAAAATGGAAGCAGATTATATTTAATTATTACTTAAAGTTAGTTTAACTTTAAACTGTTTCTTATGATTAATTGATTTATTGTTTGTAAATTATTTTGGCAACTGTTTTGGAACTGCCGTGATTTAGATATTCTCTTAAGATTTTAGCATGTTCAAAAAATCTATTGGCATCTGTAGTGTTGTACTCATTTAAAAGATTTTCTACAGTTACTTGATCTTGTATAAGTTCTTTATGAAGTTCACTTTTCTCCATTTTATCAAAGAAGATATTGGCAAGTCCTATATATTTTACTTTTAACAAATTCTTAGCTATATAATAATCAACAGGTTTTGCTATATAACTTAATACTATAGGAGTTCCAATTAGTACTGCTTCAAGTGTTGCCGTACCACTGCATACAAATGCAAAGTCAGCTTCATAAAGTCCTCTATGGGCATCTTTTACTATTGTAAAATCTGATATATCCCCGTATACTTCATCTATATACTCTTGAGTAAAATGTGCTGGTATTATTAGTACAGCTTCTTTATCAATATTTTTTGACAACTCTTTGTATATAGGCATAAGTTTACTTATTTCACCTTTTCTAGAACCTGGCATAAATGCTACTTTGTTTGTATGAGATACATTTTCTTTAAACAGTTTTATCTCATCAAGCAAAGGGTGTCCAACATAAGATATTTTTTCTTTTTTTGTATAAAAATCTTTTTCAAAAGGAAGTATTGAACAAAGTACATCACAATACTTCTCAATTTTCGGTATCCTTTTTTTTCTCCAAGCCCAAGCCTGAGGTAATATATAATATATAATCTCTTTATTTGGATATTTTTTTTTAAGTTTTTTTGCCAAAGGAAGATTAAAAGCGGATGAATCCATTAAAAGGATCTTATCGGCATCCTTTGCCAATGCGACCATTTCATTTAAAAGTTTGAAAAAAAACCTTACTTTTTTTATAGCATCAACAAAACCCATAACTGCCAAAGAGCTTATATCATAAGTTGGTGTACCAAGTCTTTTATCAAAAATACCAATAAATTCAATATCATCACCTAACTCTTTTTTCAATGCCTCTAAATGAATATTAGATGATGTTTCCAAAGCACAGACCAATAATTTCAATATTAATCCTTCACATCAAATCTGTCAAATTTATTATAGTCAAGTACTTTTTTCAATACGGCAACATATTCGTCTCGTTTTTCTGAATACATCCTAAAATAAGGTAATAGTATATCAGGATTATTTGTTTGTGTTCTCATATATCTTAACTCTTTATACGCCCAAGATTTTGCAACACTCTTATAATAATCCTCAACAGATTCTTGAAAACTATTATATTTTTTCAAATATATAGTCTTATCACCTCGTAATCCACTTGCCGCAATTCTTGGCTCATCCTTCTTAAAAGACCATACACCAAAGATATTATTTGCTTCTTTTGCAAATCTAGATGTAAGCCATGCACTTTCAATAGCACTTTGTGCAAGTACAATACTAATAGGATGTGGTTTTATCGCATGTAAAAGTTCTATATTGTTTTTAGCTTTATACTCTTTTTTTAGTTTTTCTATCTCATCCGTATTTTTATTGTTCTCAATATCTATTTTTACAGCTTCATATTTATTCTGAAGTTTATTATATACAGATACTACAACAGGTGCCAAAATCTCTACAAATTTATCTTTTTTATTTAAAGTTTTATTATTTTGTTTTTTATATGCACTGTATTTTTTTAGATCTTGTTTTGGAGTGATCTCTGGTTTTGGTTCTTTTTTCTTTTTTTCGATCACTTTAACAAGTTTTTTATCTTGTATAGTTCCAATTTTTGTATTTGTAAAATTATCATCTAAGACTTTTGCTTTTTCTATATCACACCCTGATAGAAAAAAAATAGAAAATATAACTATATATCTAACACTATTTAACATTATATCTCTTTTGTATACTCTTTAACTACTTTACCTTTAAAGTAAATACTGTCTTTCTCTTTTCTTATGTTCAAGATCTCACCACTTTTTGGAAATACTTCAACACTGTTTCCAATAAGCCCCAGATCTAAAGCTCTTAAAAAACACGCTATCATCCCTGTACCACAAGCCAAAGTTTCACCCTCTACACCTCGCTCATATGTTCGTACATAAAGCTTTCCATCTTCAACTTTTGCATAATTTACATTTGCATTATACTCATATCTAAGTTTTGAGCAGATATCAAGATCAAAGCTATCAAGGTCATCTACTAAAGTTACCAAGTGAGGTACTCCCGTATCAACTATCCACCAAGTAAGACCCTCTTGCTCAAAAGGCTCTTTAATCACTTCTGGTTTAGTCATAGTTGTCTCAACAATATCGCCATCAACACTGCAGTTGATCTCACCTGCACCTGTTAGAAACTTCATATATGAACCTGCTATTTTATTTTCAAAAGCATAGTGAGCAACTGCTCTTGTACCGTTACCGCACATAGCAGCATCACTACCGTCACTATTATAAAACAACCATTCAAAATCATACACCATATGAGGAACAAGAACTATAAGACCATCAACACTATGCTCTTTACATAGTTTAACTGCCAATTGACTATAATCTTTTCTTTCATTTGTGTGAAATATTACAAAGTTATTACCACTTGCATCATATTTTTCTATTTTCATTTTCTACCTTTTATACCTATATTTTATCATATTTTTTATAAACAGTTTATTGCTTTATTTTTCATACTTTCTGACATATCTTGCCAACATAGTTTCATTTCCTATCAATCCACCCTGATGTATATAAATGATAGGATAAGTTAAAGATGAAGTTTGCATATGATCAAGCAAAGTCTGCCATCCTATTGGATCATATAATAGATCAAACTCTATATTTGTTTGTTCTTTTAACTCTTTCCATATCTCAAAATTCTCTTTATATAGTTTCCCAAAGTGGAATTTTCTTGGTGGCTTAATGATAGTGGGATGAGTAGATTCATCATTTTCCAGTTCTAAAAACTGTTTCTTTAAATATTCACTATCTCCAACACAAGGACAAGTCAATACTTCATTGTCAAGATATTTTTGTAAATACAGTGCTGTTGTTCCTGTACCGCTTGGAAGAAAAACTTTTAAGTCTCTTATACTTTTAAGACTTTGGTATTCTCTTATCTCATTGGCAAGAACTTCTAATCCATACTGAGCTTCAATTATTGAGCCACCTTCACTTATATATAACTCGTTTTTAGATTGAGCTCTAATCTCTTCCCCTTCATCCTTAAACCTTATCTCCATATCGTTTTCTAGAGCATACTTATAGTTACCCTGTGGATTTTGTTCTAAATATGAAGGGATGTGATCCGTATAATAGATAAATCTCCATCCTTTTAATTTAGCTAATACGCTCAAAGAGTACATAGCATTAGACTGATTTGATCCATAACTTATTACAGTATCTATTTGGGGAAAATCATTATCTAAAAAATAGTGAAATTTTCTAGCTTTATTACCACTAAAGTCTTTATGGAGCAGATCATCTCTTTTTACTAAAAATTGGTGATTATTAAAAGTGATCTTTTGGATAGGTGAGTTGTATATTTTTATCATTGTATAAATAAAAAAAGGCAAGTGTTGCCACTTGCCTTTTTTACAATCTTAAAACTTAAATTACTTTCTAAGTTCTTTGATCTTAGCAGCTTTACCTTTAAGACCTCTAAGGTAGTGAAGTTTAGCTCTTCTAACATCACCTCTTCTTAATACCTCTATAGTTTTTAAGCTATCAGAATATAATGGGAATATTCTCTCAACACCAACACCGTTAGCACCGATCTTTCTGATTGTAAAAGTATTAGATACACCTTCACCTTTTAATGCAATAACAACACCTTCAAAGTTCTGAACTCTTGTTTTGTTACCTTCTTTAATCTCAACACCAAGTTTTAAAGTATCTCCAGCTCTAAATTGTGGAATCTCTTTAGACTCAACTTGTGCAGATTCAAATGCAGCTATGTATTTATTTTTCATGTTTTTCCCTTTTTTCGGGGGTACAATTTTTCATGCAGTGCCCCATTTATGGTCTAAAGTACTTAGTTTTGTACCTAGACAGTTTAGATTTTAAGTTGCGAATTTTAGCGTGATTACCCTTTAAGAATTCTGAAGGCACACTTAATCCTCTAAAATTTACAGGTTTTGTAAAAGATGGAGCTTCAAGCAACAGCTGTTTATCCTCTATGGCATTATAACTTTCCTCTTCCAGAGACTCTTGGTTTCCAAGTACCCCTTCTACATTTCTACTGATACTGTCTGCCATAACTAAAGATGGTAACTCACCGCCTGTTAGGATATAATCACCGATACTAAATACTTCATCTGCGTATGTTTCAATGACCCTTTCATCTATCCCTTCATATCTTCCACTTACAAAAACTATATGTTTTTTTGAAGCTGCAAGCCTTTTTGAATCATTTTGATTAAAAGGTTTTGCGGCAGCCAGTGGAAATACTATATGTACATCTTTATCATTTTGTTTTATCTCATCAAGTAGATCAAACAAAGGCTGGGGAAATATCAACTGCCCTGCACCACCTGCACACAATGTATCATCTACTTTTTTATGTTTATTTGTAGTATAGTCTCTTGGATTATAAAACTCATATGAGATAAGTTTCTTTTCACACGCTTTTTTTAAAATAGAATCTTTAAAATAAGGCTCTATAAGATTTGGGAACAATGTTACAAAAGAAAACTTCATCTACTATTTACCTATTTAACAGTTAGATCAAAACTGTCTTCAAATACTTCAATAACCGCTCTAAATTCATACTCTCTAGCATCAATATCAATAGATATCATATTTGTTATTGGATTTGTTTCTGCATTTTCAAAGATATATAGATGTTCAGCTTCTATTTTTGTAAGCATTTTATCTCTTATTTTATTTGCTCTTCTTAGTGCTTCTTCTGCTTCTTGGGTATTTATATCAGACTCATCAAATTGATAGTGTGCACACTCCACACTAAACTCTATAAATCTTCCTAAAAGGTGTTTTTCTGCTATTAAAGAATTTTTAAGATTTTCAAATACATCATCTCTTACCTCTTCTCTAGTTTTTACTACGGTTACCACTTCTGTTTGTCTCTCTTCACTCATATATTATCTCCTATTATTTAAAATTTATTTGTCCATTATACTCTTGCCAAATAGTATCTTCATCTAAAGTCGGTCTATTCAAAAGTACCTCAAATGGTTTGTATGATTCCTTATAACCCATACTAAAATGATCTTTTATCCAGTATCCCAAATATACATATGGTATATTATTTTGTTTTGCCAAACTAATTTGTGCCAATATAGAATACTTACCCAGTGAGTGTTCTTCATATTCATGGTCATAATAACAATAAACAGCGGACATCCCCTGAGGCATCATATCACTAAGAGCAACAGCTATAAGTTTGTCATCCTTAAAATACAATATCTCTTTTCCAAAATCATGTGCACCGTTTACATAAGAATTATGGTATTCTTGTACATCAATTATATTTTCATTCCACTGTTTTTTATCTTTCATATAGTCATGATACTTATTAAAAAGATCAATATGCTCTAAGGTTACTGTTGGTTTTTGTACATATACTTGTATATCTTTATTTTTTTTGAAAAGTCTTTTATGTGACTTTGAAAATTTAAACTTATTAACATCTATTCTCATAGTTACACACTCATGACACTCTTTACATACAGGAACAAAATGCATATTACCAAATCTTCTCCACCCTCTTTGTAACATATCATATTGTTCTTTGGAACTGCAATGCTCCATATATCTATACTGAATATCACATATCTTGTCATCAAAATATGAACAAGGCTTATCCTCTTCAACAAATTCTAATATCTGTGACTCTCTTTGCATCAAAACTATTTTCCTAAACAAAATTCACCAAACATCACATCAAGCATCTGTGAGTGTTCGTATGGTCTTGTAATATTTGATATAGCTTCTAGTGCTTCATTTATATGGTGTGCAAAAAATTCCAACTCACCAGTTTGAAGTGGCATAGAAGCTTGTTTGATATGAGATAGTGTTCTTTGTACCTCTTGTACTTGATTTTTAGATACAAGAGTTATATCATCGCTGTGGGTATTTTGATTTAGTATATTTTCTAGCTTTGATATTAGAGGATTGATATCCTCTTTAGTATTCAGTGTTAAGTGTTCAGTGTTAAGTGTTAAGTGTTCTATATCAAGTTTTCTATTTAGATCTGATTTTGTAAATGCTACTATAATTTCTTTATCTGTTTCATTTAATATATCTTGAATATTTTGGTCTTCACTATCAAACTCTCTGCTGCTGTCAAAAAGAGCTACGACTATATCAGACTCTTCTACAGCTTGTTTAGACTTTTCGATACCTATTTTTTCGATCTCGTCACTTGCTTCTCTTATACCTGCCGTGTCAACTATTTTGATGATATGGGTTCCAATTTTTACAGACTCTTCTATGGTGTCTCTTGTAGTTCCTGCTATATCACTTACAATAGCTCTATTAAAATTAAGAAGTTTATTTAAAAGGCTTGATTTACCAACATTTGGTTTACCAATAATTGCTACTTTAAAACCTTCTATCATCCCTTCTCTTCTTTTACTTGACTCAAGTGTATTTTTAAGTTTTATCTCAATAATTCTTAACTTATTCTCAATCTGTTCGTAGATATTACTTGGAAGATCTTCTTCTGCATAATCTATATTTACTTCAGTATAAGCCAGCATAAAAAGAAGATCTTTTCTTATATCATCAACAAAATCTTTCAATTCACCTTTTAACTGTCTTGCCAAAAGTTTTACAGCATCTTCACTTCTAGCTTCTATCATTTTTGATATAGCTTGGGCTTGAGTAAGGTCAATCTTACCATTTAAAAATGCTCTTTTTGAGAATTCTCCAGGTTTTGCTATCCTTGCTCCATATTGTATACATAGATCAAGTATCATATTTGATATAGCAATACCACCATGACATTGGAACTCTACTATATCTTCTCCAGTAAAAGATGAGGGATTTTTAAAATACAGAAGTAGTGCTTCATCTATAAGCTCATCACCTGTATCATAAAGTTTAGATAGAGTTGCATATCTGTTTTTAAGATGATCTCTTTTTGATATTTTCAAAGCAATTTCAAGGGCAGATTCACCACTTAATCTTACAATACTAATAGAACCTACCCCATTAGCTGTTGCAATCGCAACAATAGTTTCATCATTATTCATTATTCATTATTCACTATTAATTATTAATTAGTTACGGTATTCATTAACCAAAATGTATTTTTCACCTCTTTGGTTAGTTTTAACGGCCACATATTTATCAGGAAATTCAGATCTTAATTTTGTAAGTGCTATATGTACAAGGATACCGTCTAATATTTTTGTTTTATAAAAACCTTCCTCTTTAATAGTTTCTATTACAGGTTCTAGGTATCTATGTATAGCTTCCTCTTGGTTTTGTAAGAACTGTGCTACTTCAAGTCTTAGCATCATGCCGTACTTTTCATTTATCCAATTAAAAAGTATATATGACAATGCTTTATATCTATAACCCTCTTTACCTATTAAAAGAGCACTGTCTTCTCCGGTAAATTCAATATATACAGTATTTTCTTCTTCTAAAATATCTACTTTTATCTCATCTATTTTGTAACATAGATGAGAGAATAATTCATTGACTTTTGCTGAAATCTCATTTAAAAGGTCTGTATTTTCTTTTTTTATTACAAGTTTATCATCTATTTTTTTATCATCTGAATCGTAAAAATTATCAAAGATTTTCTCTTTTTTGATCTGCTTTGTCTGAGTTGATGATTTAGGTTCTGGTTCATTTACCTTATCAAGTTTTTTATCTACTGACTGGATATTAATATTTTTTTCATTTTTTTTATGATATTTTTGTTCCTGCTTTGGCTTGCTGTTCTTTAGTTTTGCATGTATAATTGCTTTTTTACTAAATAGACCCATGAAGCCTTTTGAAGGAGATTGAACTATATTTATATCTAGTTCCATCACAGAACAGTTAAAAGACGAAGAAGCATCTTCATATGCTTCTTCTAATGTTTTTGCCTCAAAAACTTTAAAACCGGTATCATTTGACATAATAACTCCTTATAAGGTTATTTTGACTTTTTTTTGCTTTTTTTCTGCTTTAAATGATCTTCGTGTCTGTTAGATTTTGCATTTTCAAAAACTTTGTTTATATAGTATTGATGACCAACTGTAA
Organism: Campylobacterota bacterium; assembly: GCA_034716855.1. Classification (GTDB taxonomy): domain Bacteria; phylum Campylobacterota; class Campylobacteria; order Campylobacterales; family Arcobacteraceae; genus JAIOSF01. The sequence continues at coordinate 17,643 of JAYEKV010000104.1, forward strand.
AGATATTATTTATTGTCCAGTAAAGTACAAGTCCTGCAGGGAACCAAATAAAGAAGAATGTAAATACTACAGGTAGCCATTGGAACATTTTTTGCTGCATTGGGTCTGTCATAGTATTTGGAGTGATCTTTTGCTGTAGGAACATAGTAGCACCCATCATAATAGGAAGGATAAAGTATGGATCCATCTCAGCTAGGTCATTTATCCACAACATCCACTCGGCACCTTTTAGCTCAATCGCATTTAAAAGTACTCTATATATTGCAAAGAAAACAGGGATCTGTAATAATAACGGAAGACATCCACCCATTGGGTTCGCACCCTCTTTTTGATATAGTTCCATCATATGCATAGATGCTTTTTGCTTATCATTAGGGTATTTTTCCTGAATAGCTTTGATCTTAGGAGCTAACTCTTTAAGTCTATTCATAGATACCATACCTTTATGAGATAATGGGAATAGTACAAGCTTAACTAAAAGTGTTAATATAACAATAGTCCATCCCCAGTTACCAACATAGTCATGGATATATTGAAGCATACTAAATACAGGCTTAGCTATAAATGTAAACCAACCGTACTCTATTACTTGAGAAAGTCTGCTGTCAAGTGCAGTAAGAGCTTTAAACTCTTTTGGTCCCATATAACCATGAAGTTCTATGTTGTCTTTTGCATGTATAAACATATTTGGAGAATCTGTAGAATCCATCATAACACTTACAGCCATACTAGTGTCAAAGTTATAAAGTACTGTTGCATAGTATCTGTCAAAAGCAGATGCTATATTTGCACCGACAATTTCAGCAGCTTTATCCATATCTTCATCTTCAATGATATTTAAAGTACCGTCATTTAGCCCAAGAAGTGCACCATGGTCTGCATACATATCAGCTAATACATCCGGTCTAAATCCTGGCGTTATAAAAAATGAAGCATTATTTGTAGATGATACTTTTAAATTATAATGTCCATCAGGATAAAAAGTAAGAACTTTCGTAAGTGTGGTTGTACTTAACTTTTGAGTAAGTGTAAGTGTTACATTAGAGTTTGAGGCATCAAGCTTAGAAGCAGATGCTGTTACACTTGTTTTAAATGCTTCACTGTTTATATTTGCATCTGCAAATCTAACTTCTAGAGGTTTTAATTGAGAAGCATTGAAAAGATTGATCTGTTCATTATCCTCATCTATATATTGTTTATCTGTAAGTGTAACTTGGTTTATTCTACCTAAGCTATCTATTTTTATTATATTTTTAGCTGTTTTAACAGTTGAAATGATACTTGTTTTTGTTGTATCTGCCGTTACTGGTGCTTGATTTGTTCCTGATGCTTGTGCAGTTTGTGGTGCAGCTGATGCGGTTGAAGATGTTTGTGTATTTGCAGTTTGCTGTACAACTTGTTGATTTTGTGCATTTGCTTGATTTACCATCTCTTGCTTTGGCTGAAGATATAAAAAATCATATGCAATAAAAAAAGCAAACGATATAACAGTTGCTAGTAAAATTCTTTTTTGTGTTTGTTGTTTATTTAAATTGTTTTGGTTTAAACTCATTATTTTTCCCGTAGTTTTTTTGCTTTATTTCCACTGTTTTTGTTCAATTATTAGACATTGATTATTATGTTGTGGAATTTTCCAGTATTTTACCTTAATCTTTTTAAATTCTAGGTTTATTTTATCATCCTTTTTACATTTTGTCACAGGATAATCAAATCCCCCTGCAAATAACGGATTACACTTTATGATCCTTAGAGTAGAATAATATAATGCTTTAAAGAAATTGTTGTTTTCAAATTGATTTTTTGCGTATGATGAGCAAGTGGGGTGGTATCTGCAGCTTCCAAAAGAAAGAATCGTCAAATATCTTTGATAAAACCTTATAATAAAAAGTACAACTTTTTGCATTAAAATAAACCTAGTTTTTTCATAGCATACTTAAAATCTCTTTGAAGTATTTTATGTTCCTTCTTAAAGATTTCACTTTTTGCTACGAAAATGTATTTTCCAGATGGTAGTCGATCCTCTTGTTCTAGAACCAATGCTCTTAGTTTTCTTTTCGCTTTTGCTCTAAAAACTGCATTTCCGACTTTTTTTGATGCAATGAAACCAAGTTTAAGCTCATCACTTTTTACATAAAAAACAACAAAACTGTGCGTATGCCATTTTTTACCTTTATTATATATGTAGTTAAACTCTCTACTAAGGGATATATCTCCCTTTGTATTAAGAGTATTTAGTCTATGTGATTTGCTTAAACAGCTAATCTTTTTCTACCCTTAGCTCTTCTAGCTTTGATAACTTTTCTACCGTTTTTAGTAGCCATTCTTGTTCTGAAACCGTGTGTTCTCTTTCTTGGAGTGTTATGTGGTTGGTATGTTCTTTTCATGCCGTTTTTTCCTTTTTTCTAAAATAAGTGTGGGATTATATTTAAAACATCCTTAATTTTAGTTTATGTTAAGTGAATTTTATTTGA
>JAYEKV010000105.1:0-19959 GCA_034716855.1 Campylobacterota bacterium
GCTTTATCACTTTGCAACCGATTTTTTTGTTTCGTTTTTTATAAAAAAAATGAAAGTTAAAATAAGGCAATTTTTACTACCATCCTATATCAATTAACAACCAAATATAAATTTGCGGTCACAATATGTGACCACAATAAAAAAGCCCCTATCCTAAGATAAGAGCTTTTTAAAATATTCTAAAATTTATATTATGAATTCAAACCCTCTAAAGTAGCCTCTAAACTCTTAATATCAGATACATTCATAGTAGTTGTACCCTTACAGATCTTTCTATTTAGTCCCTTTAAAATAGCACCATTACCAAACTCAATAAAAGCATCTATCTTATCAGCATTTGCAGCAACTGAGTGTTTATATTTAACAGGGCTAGTTAATTGCTTACCAAGTAGATCAATAGCTTCATCTTTACTACTATAAGCTTCAGCAGTTACATTAGATATAACACTTGTATCAAAGTTTTCTGTTACAAACTCATTTAGGTATGGGTTTAACTGTTCAACTGCACTATTTAATATCTCACAGTGACTAGCTACACTCATATCAAGAACTAATGCTCTTTTAGCTCCAGCTTCCTTATAAGTATCTGCTAACGCTTCAAGATCAGCTTTGATACCTGCTACTACAATTTGTCCGTCCATATTATAGTTTGCTGCCCAGATCTTTTTACCTTCAGCTCTTTGTGATTCAGTCATAGACTCAACTGTAGTATCATCCAGTCCAACAAGTGCCATCATACCAGCCCCTGCTCCTGCACATGCTTCAGTCATAAATAATCCTCTTTTATGTACTAATTCTACTGCATCTAAATAATCAATCGCACCACTTGCCACAAGTGCAGAAAACTCACCTAGTGAGTGACCAAGTACAAACTCAGGCTTAACATCACATTTTGACTTGAAAATTTCAAGTGCTATACAGCTTACTAATAAAATAGCAGGTTGTGTATATTGTGTCTGACCTAGCAAATCATTCTCTTCAAATAGTAGTTTTTCAAAATCCACATCTAGTCTTGCACTAGCTTTTGCAACCATATCCTTTGCTATATCACTGTTATCATAAAAGTCTTTACCCATCCCTACAGATTGGCTACCCTGTCCAGGGAATATAAATGCTACTTTTTTCATATCTATCTCCAAATTTTTTTGTATTATATCTAAAATTTACTAACAATAAAAAACTCCCGCCTTAATAAAGACGGGAGTTTTAAATATGTTTATTTATTACAAGTCTAGATGACTAGTGAGAGCTACAACATCCACTTGCATTTTCACCAGTGTGTCCACCACAACATCCATCTTTTTCCTCTTTTGCAGGTTCTGCATGGTCAGTTCCACATGAACCTCCACCACAACATCCACCACCTGCAGCAGCCATACCACCAACAACACCAGTTGCAACTTCTTCAGCTGTAGCTTCTCTTGTTGCTAATACAGCTACTGAGAACATTAAAGTTTTACCAGCTAATGGATGGTTATAATCAATAGTAACATTATCACCCTCTATTGCTTTTACTTGTACTTGTACAGTTTGACCATCTTCACTTGAACCATAAAGTGTCATACCTTCTACTAAATCTACACCGGCAAACTGCTCTTTTGGTAAAGTTTGTACTGCTTCATCATTGTACTCACCGTATGCTTCTTCAGCTTTAACCATAACATCAGCTTTGTCACCTTCATTTAGATTCTCAATCTCTTTTTCAAGTCCTGGTATAATTTGACCCATTCCACTTATAAACTCTAATGGATTTCCACCTACATTTGTATCTAATTTTTCTTGTGTATTAGCATCGTTTAATGTATACTCAATTGATATAACTTTATTTGACATTTTTTTCCTTTTATTTGTTTAAATATTTTATTAATTAATTTTTTTAGAAGCTTCTTTTGCTTCAATACTATCAGGATATACATCTACAAGTGTATTGTAGAAATTATTAGCATTATCTTTATCACCTATCTTTTCAAAAGATATTGCACTGTGTAAAAGTAACTTTGGAAGATACTTTGCTTTATCATACAGCATCATACTAGTTTTAAAATAGTGTAAAGCATCTTCATATTTTTTTCTATAATACTTTATCTCACCCATAAAATAATTACACTCAGCAGGTCTGTAGTTTTCTTTTATAAGGTATTCTAGTATTGGTATAGCTTTAGTAAAATAGTCTTTTTTAAATAAAGCTCTAGCCTCTACTATAAGATCTTTTTTTGATCTGTTTTTAAAGTCAATTGGCTTAGAGTTGGTTTTAGCAGTTGAACTCTTAACAATTTTTTTGGCTTCTTTTTTATCTAATAACTTCAATAGTTTATTAAACTCTTTTTTAGTTACATAATTTGCATTAATATCATTTACGATCTTAACTATTTTTTCAAAGTCTTTTCTTAATTTTGAGATGTTCTTATTATTGTTATCTATACTTGTATCTAGCTTTTGGATTTTTGTTCTAAATTCACTTAAAGAAGATTGTGTATCACTTTTGAAATTGTCACTTTCAAGCTTGTAGCTTTCATAATCTTTTGTATGTTTTTGAAGTTTATTCTTTAAAGTAAAGAACTTTTGTCCTTCACTGTCCGAGACGGACTCAAGACCTTCAAGTCTTTGAGAGATATCATCAATAACACTACTTACTTTATTTATCTTTTTCTTTGTTGTAGTAAGTTCCTGCTTGTTTTTTACTATTACTTTTTCTGTTTTTGAAAGACCGTATGGATTAGGTGAATCTATATCACCTGCACCAAATACAGATATTTCATTTGCAGACAAAAGTTGTGATGCTACTATTAAGTATATAAACTTTTTATACAACTATCTCTCCGTACTTATGGTAATAGTCTGTAGTCAACTCTTCTATTAAGTTTCCAACAAGCTACATTTTTTTCCGTACATACAGGATTGCTTTCACCAAAACTTACCATAAGGATTCTATCTGCTGATACACCATCTGTAATTAAAGCATCTTTTGCTGTTTTTGCTCTTTTTAATCCTAGTGCATAGTTATACTCATCAGTACCCCACTCATCACAGTTACCTTCAAGCTTGATTTTAAGATTATTGTATGATTGAATAGTGTTATCAATTTTTACAGAATTTTCTGTTGCTATTTCTCTCATTTGGTCATTTAAATTATATTTATCAAATGCAAAATGTAAAGAACTTAATATCACAGTATTTCCTTCAATATTATTTTTTACCATATTGATACCTGTTTGAGCTATCTTATCTTCAAGATTTATCTCTTCAATAGCTCCATCAAGAGTTCCATCTACTACTGACTCTTCACCACTAACTTGTTCTAATTTACCATCAACTGATGATGTATCTTGAGCATCTGTTCCTGAATACTCAACATTTTTTGATGAACAACCTGCAAGTGCTGCTACTGCACATATACTTATTAATATATTTTTATATTCTTTTTTCATAACTCTATCCTTATAGATTTTTACTTTATTTTACAATATTGATACTTAAACTAATATATGATTGTTCTTACCAATCTATAGATTGTAACCTTCCACTTTTTAAAGGGAAAATAAAACTCTTATTATAATTTAGTCTAATAATACCAAGACTACTTTGTCCATCTGCATTTTTTATAAATAATACAGACTCACCGTCATTTGAAAATTTAGGGAACTGATTTCTACCATATGTTGTCAATCTTCTCACAAAGTCACTTTGAGTAGAGATCAGATAAAGATTAAATGAATTATTTGAAAACTCATTATCTGTTTCCCTGCTTGAGTACACAATGTAGTCACCATATGTAGTACATTGAGAATTATTTTTCCCATGATAGACAAGTCTTTCTATCCCTTTTTTACCAATACCTTTAGCAAATATATTTGGATATTTTAATCTATCCGATATAAATACAACTTTTGTATCATTTTCAACAAAACTACCACCCACATCTATACCTGAATATTTGGTTATTCTTGTTTTTACTTGAGTTTTAACATCATATACATATATATCAGGTTGTGAGTTAGGAGCCATAGTAAGTACAAGTTTAGTTCCGTCACTATTAACATCAGAACAAACCATCATACCGTCACTAGATAAGATCTTTTGTCTTTCTCCCGTATAAAGATTTTTTTTGATAAGTGTTGGTTTAGTGTAATTATAGCTAGTGTAATAAAAACTTTCTTGTTTTTGATCAGCCCACTTAGGAAATATATTCAACCCACCTTTAACTACAACCTTTTGATAAGTAAGCGTATAATCTGAGATAACGATTTCACTTTTTCTTGAGCTTAAATACCTGGCAAAAATAATAAACTTATCCATCCAATCAATTGATGGTGCATTTAGAGCTTTGTTTACATCTATTGCAATTTTATGTGAAAGAAACGGATATCTTGATTTTGACGAGGTACTGTAAGACTTACTTAATATCATCTGCTGAGTATTAATATCATACAATTTAGTGTTTACCTCTATACCGTTTATCTGATTTAACTTCACTTGAAGCACAAGTTTAAGATCGATTCCATATTGAGACATCATAGTAAAGTCAGGAAGTTGATCAAAACTCTTATTTGATACTACCTCTTTATTGTTAAAGTGACCGCTTACTAAAAGGTCTTTTTTAACAAGAGAAGATATTTTTGTATCAATACCGTTTAATCTATAACTATCAGCAGTTGTTTTTACAGTTATGAAAGGTAAATTAGACTTCTTTTTTATTATCTCCATAGTTGCATCTATTGCATATAAACTGTTAAATAACACTATACTTAAAACTAAAATTCTATTTATCATTATTCACCCTTTGATTTAAAAGATATCTCTATTTTTGTTGTTTTATTATTTGGATTTACTGGATAACTTTTAGTCGTTTCTCCATCCAAAAACTCTTTTAATTGATTATCAAATCCAATATTATTACTGTATTGTATAAACTGGTAGCTAAAAGTTCCATTATTACCTATAACAATAATAACTTTTGCCGAAATATCATCCAAGAACAATGTTGGATTCCATCTACTGTTTATCATATCATGTATTTTTGAAAAATAAGGATCACTTTCATTTTTTGACTGTGTTGGAGTGTTTGTATTTTTTTTAGCACCTTGCGATTTTGTCAATTTTGTCAAAGAAAGTTTTTTAGTTTTTCTCTCTTTTTCAAACTTCGATTTAAACCGGCTTGAGATTGTACTTTTTTTAATATTTAACACAGGATCTTTTTTTACTTTTGGAGCATTAGTTGATACTTTTGCAAACAATGATTTCAAATTTGTACGCTTTTTAGCACTTGTAGAAGTTGATTTTTTAACAATCTCTTGTGCTTTTTTGGTTGAATTATTTATGCTACTAATAGATAATTTATTGACAGATACATCTTTCTTGTCATCTAACACAATATCAAGTTGTAATACAGTCATTTTTGCTGCTGAGTCTATTTTTTTAATATCTCTAGATAATGAATAGTATATAAGTCCTATTATTAATAAAAAATATATAGAAACAGAGATTACTGCTGATATAATTAAATTTTTATTCTTATCCATCTGTTATTAAAGCCACTTTAAAAAAACCTGCTTCTTTTACTGTCTTAAGTACATAGATCACATCTTCATATTTCAGACCTCTGTCTGCTCTAATATGTATTGGTGTATCCCTATTCTTATCTTTAGCAAAAAGTATAAAACTATCTGCAAAGTTTGCAAATTCATAATGGTTTTTATTTACTTTAATATCTCTAGTAGCATTTACTAATATATCAATTTTATTGGTTTGTTGAAGTTTTTTTGATTGACTTCCCTTTGGAAGATTAATAGTCTCTTCATATTCTAAAACAGGTGCAGTTACCATCAAAATTGCCAGTAAAACCAACATAACATCCACTAAAGGAGTTATATTGAGCTCCGGTTTTTGATTGTAATCATACATAAATCTTACTTCCTAGCAAGAATTATATCTATTTGAGATTTTAAGTATGTATTTAACTCATAAACTTTACGAGTTAATATTTGATGGAAAGTATATGCGAATATCGCAACAAATATACCGGCTGCCGTAGCAATCAGTGCTTCACTTATAACAGGAGCAATTGAGGAAAAACTTACTTTACTTACTGTTGAGAACTTGGCAAATGACTCTAATATACCTACAACTGTACCAAATAAACCAATAAAAGGTGATGTTGATGAGATAATCGACAACCACGATATTCCAGAACTAGCCTCTCTAACTAAAGAAATCTCACAAACATTTAAGAGCTCTTTAGATACAGATGTATCACCTACACACTGTCCTATTTTTGAAATTGGATTAATCTTTGCATCTCTTGAAACAAGTGAAGCTAAGTTTGCTTTTTCTGAAGTTGACATATTATTCAATTGTAGAAGTTTATAGATAAAAATCCAAAAAGTGATTATGAAGTAAACAGATAACAGTGCTATAACCAAAATGGATATAACACTGCTGTTATTAAAATAGTTTAATACCGTATCTATCATTATATATTATGCGAACGAGTTTATTTTAGCTTCAACTGCTGCCATAGAAACATTTGAATCTTCAACAGATTTTACTAGTTTTCTAGCTTCTTCTAGTTTTGCAGACAATTCAGATTCTTCACCTGTAGAAATTGAAACTGCACCGTCAACTAAAATATCAACTGAATCTTCTGCAACTTTTACATGTCCCCAGTTAATTGCAATAGCATCAACTAAAGCATCTGTATTTTCAATCTCTATTACACCAACAGTCAATGCCGATACTAAAGATGAGTGGTTTGGAAGAACTCCAAATTCACCCTCTTTACCCGGTAGAGTTACAGATTTAACATTATTGTTAAAAATCTCTCCGTTTGGTGTAACAATTGATAGTTTTATTGTATCCATATTATTACCTTTTCAGCTTCTAAGCTTTCATACCTTCAGCTTTAGCGATAGCTTCATCAATTCCACCAACCATGTAGAATGCATTCTCTGGCATGTGATCGTAATCACCATTTAAGATACCATTGAATCCTTTGATAGTATCTGACAACTCAACATATTTACCTGGAGACCCTGTAAATACTTCTGCAACGAAGAATGGTTGAGAAAGGAATTTTTCAACTTTTCTTGCTCTATCAACAACAAGTTTATCAGCTTCAGATAACTCATCCATACCAAGGATAGCGATGATATCTTGAAGATCTTTATACTTTTGTAATAAAGACTGAACACCTCTTGCAGTATTATAGTGCTCAGCACCTAATACATCAGCAGAAAGGATTCTTGAAGTAGAATCTAGTGGATCAACCGCTGGGTAGATACCTTTTTCTGCAATTTTTCTGTTAAGAACTGTTGTAGCATCTAAGTGAGCGAAAACTGAAGCAGGAGCTGGGTCAGTTAAGTCATCCGCAGGTACATAAACAGCTTGAACAGATGTAATAGAACCATTCTTTGTTGTTGTAATTCTTTCTTGAAGTGCACCCATCTCTCTTGCAAGTGTTGGTTGGTAACCAACTGCTGAAGGGATTCTTCCTAGAAGTGCTGACATCTCAGAACCTGATTGTGCAAATCTAAAGATATTATCAACGAACATAAGTACATCAAGACCTTTTTCATCTCTAAAGTACTCAGCCATAGTAAGACCAGTAAGTGCGATTCTGTTTCTTGCACCTGGAGGCTCACTCATTTGACCATAACAAAGAGCAACTTTATCAAGTACATTTGATTCTTTCATCTCGAAGTAAAGGTCATTTCCTTCTCTTGTTCTTTCACCAACACCGGCAAATACAGAGTAACCATCATGCTTAAATGCAACATTATGGATAAGCTCCATGATAATAACTGTTTTACCAACTCCGGCACCACCGAATAGTCCAACTTTACCACCTTTTGCGTAAGGAGCAAGTAAGTCTACAACTTTAATACCAGTTTCAAACATCTCTGTTGAAGTAGATTGCTCTTCAAAAGCAGGTGCTTCTCTGTGAATTGACATTTTTGGAGCATCTGGGTTAACAGGTGCACCATCATCAACAGGCTCACCGATAACATTAAAGATTCTTCCTAATACATCTTCCCCAACCGGTACCATAATAGGTGATCCAGTTGCTACAACTTTTTGACCTCTTGTTAAACCTTCAGTCATATCCATTGCAATAGTTCTAACTCTACTGTCACCAATATGTGCAGCTACTTCTAATACTAATTTTTCTTTTGTACCAGGTACTTCAATAGCATCATTGATTGCAGGTAAGTATCCGTCGAACTCGACATCTACAACTGGACCCATAATCTGAATTATTTTACCTTCCATATATCCTATTCCTTTCTAATATCTTTATTTCATTGACTCTACACCAGAAATAATCTCAATTAATTCTGTTGTAATAGCTGCTTGTCTTGCTTTGTTAAACTCAACCGTTAAATCGTTTACTTTTTCTTTAGCATTATTTGTTGCATTATCCATTGCCTGCATTCTAGCAGAGTGTTCTGCTGCTAATGAGTCAATTAGTGAATAATACATATTAAAATCAACATACTTTGCAGTAAGTTCATCTAATAAAACTTCATCATCATCAGGCTCTATCTCAAGCATTGATGATTCATGTTCTGCTACAGATACAGATTCTAGCTCTACTGGTAAAAGTTGTTTTACTTTTAACTCTTGTGCAAGCATATTTAAGAATCCATTATAAACCAATACAACTTTATCTGTTTTACCATTATTAAAATCTTCAAAAGCAGAACTGATAAAATCAGAAGCCTTATCATATGTAGGAGCAGATGTTAATCCTACTTCACTATCATGTAAGTCTGTACCTTGAAAATTAAAATAATCTATACCTTTTCTTCCTGCAGCTCTTAATCTTACAGTACTACCTTTTGAAGTGTACTGTTCAATAAGATCTCTTACAGCTTTGATCGTTGTCATGTTAAATCCACCACAAAGACCTTTATCTGCTGTAACAAAAACGATATCTACCGTTTTTGGATTATCATTAGGAACAAATGATCTACTTGTATTTTCAGCATCTTGAATACTGCCTACTCTGTAAGCAATTTCAGATAAAACATCGTTGATTTTTAAAGCATAACTTTTTGCTTGTTCCGACAATTGTTGAGTTCTTCTTAACTTCGCAGAAGATACAAGCTTCATAGCTTTTGTAGTCTTCTGTGTGTTTTTTACACTCTTTATTTGTCTTGATATCTCTTTTAAGTTAGCCATAACTTATCCTTAGTCTGCTTTAAAGATTGTTTTAAACTCGTTTATTGCAGTCTCTAATACAGCTTTAATATCGTCATCAATTTTCTTCTTTGCATTTAAATCAGTAATAATACTAGAGTATTTAGACTCAACAAATGCATGGAATTCTTCTTCAAATCTTACAACTTCACTTGGATCAATATCATCAATAAATCCATTAACACCAGCATATAATACTGCTTGTTGTTTTTCGATAACTAATGGTTTATTAACACCTTGTTTAAGAAGCTCAACCATTCTTTGACCTCTTTCTAACTGTGCTCTTGTAGAAGCATCTAAGTCAGAAGCAAATTGTGCGAATGCCTCAAGCTCTCTGTATTGTGCAAGGTCAAGTTTAAGTGTACCGGCAACTTGCTTAGTAGCTTTAACTTGTGCAGCTCCACCAACTCTTGATACTGAAAGTCCAACATTAATTGCAGGTCTGATACCAGAGTTAAATAGATCAGTTTCTAAGAAGATCTGACCATCAGTAATAGAGATAACATTTGTTGGGATATATGCAGCAACATCACCAGCTTGTGTTTCAATGATTGGTAATGCAGTCATAGAACCACCACCATTTTCATCACTTAACTTTGCAGCTCTCTCAAGTAATCTTGAGTGTAGATAGAATACATCACCTGGGTATGCTTCTCTACCTGGAGGTCTTCTAAGAAGAAGTGACATCTCTCTATATGCAACAGCATGCTTAGATAGATCATCATAGATGATTAAACAGTGTTGACCGTTATCTCTATAGTACTCACCCATTGTTACACCAGTATATGGTGCTAAGAATTGAAGTGCAGAAGACTCAGATGCATTAGCAGTAACAACAGTTGTGTACTCCATAGCTCCAGCAGCTTCTAAAGCTCCAACAACATTAGCAACAGAAGATGCTTTTTGACCAACAGCAACATAGATACATTTAACATCTTGTCCTTTTTGGTTGATAATAGCATCAATAGCAACTGTAGTTTTACCAGTTTGTCTATCACCGATGATAAGCTCTCTTTGACCTCTTCCGATTGGAACAAGTGCATCAATTGCTTTGATACCAGTTTCTAAAGGCTCATGTACAGATTTTCTTGCCATGATACCAGGTGCTTTTTCTTCTACGAATCTTTTTTCAGTTGATTCAATAACACCTTTACCGTCTACAGGCTCACCAAGTGCATTTACAACTCTACCTAAAGAGTTAGCTCCAACTGGAACTTCTAATAATTCACCAAGTCTTTTACAAGATGTACCTTCTCTTAGACCTTCGCTAGATCCAAGTACAACAACACCTACAGAAGACTCTTCTAAGTTAGAAGCAATACCTTTTACTCCAGTTTCAAACTCTACTATTTCACCTGCCATACAATTGTTAAGTCCGTGAACCTTAGCAATACCGTCAGCAAAAGAGATTATTTTACCAGTCTCGTTAACATCTACATTTAATTCAAAGTTATCAATTCTTTCTTTGATTATAGAACTGATCTCATCAGCTTGAATTTTAGTACTCATTCAATTTCTCCTTTAATTTTATAAATCAAAACGCATTCGCGTCGTGTCTAAACTGCTTTTAAAATATGTTCAATCATTTGTGATTTTAATCTTTCTTTTGAAAAACCAACTTCGACACCAAGTCCATCTATATCAACTTTAATACCATCATAATCACAAATATTTTGAGTAAGTGCTAGATCAACATTGAATTTTTTAGCAAACTGCTGGTTAAGTTTTGAAACTTCATCTGCAGTTAATTCAACATTTGTGTGTATAACACCTCTATAACTGTTATTAATAACAGATAGTTCATTTTCTAGCTCTAATACAACATTAGGAATAATACCTAACCTGTTATTATCACCTAATAATTTTATCAAGTTTTTTGTAGCCTCATCACATTGATCTACAAACGATAATATTAATTCAACTTTTTTATCTTTGCTAACTTCTGTTGAAGCTATGATTGATAAAAATTTTTTGTCACCAAATGCTGTTGAAATAGACTTAAGCTCATTAAATATACTACCTAAACTCTCATTGTCTCTTTGGGACATTAAAGCTTTTACATACCTTTTTGCAACTAATTCAACCATCTAAGCAACCTTTTTCAATATAATATTAGCTAATTCGTCTTGAGACAATGCAATATTTTCATCACTTAATAATTGGTCAAGAACATTCTCAACAACTTCTTTTTTAACTTTTCTACTTTCAAGTTCAATTTTTTCATCAAAACTTTTTGAAAGATAAGCTATCTCCTGATCTACAGCAGCCTCTATTTTTTGCTTGATTGAATCTATGTCACTGTTAGCCGATGCGACAAGCTCATCTGCAACTTTTTTAGCATCTTCTATCCCTTGCTTTGCTTCAGCAACTTTTTGCTCTGAAGATTTAAGCATATCCTGAACTTTATCAAGTTCAGCTTGGATAGAACTAGTTCTGTCACTAAAAAAGGCTTTGATCTTATCAGCTAAAAGATAATATATTATAGCAGCGAAAATAAAAAAGTTAACCGTTCTTTCTAATATATCTGTTTCTACACTTGCATGAGCATCACTTGCAAATAATGCAAGAGGTGTAGCTACAAATAAAGTAAATAAGATTTTTTTCATATAATCACCACCTTATATTGAGCTAATTTTAGCTTTTAGGCTCTCTTTAAACAGAGGCATTTGAGACACTAATGACTGCTCTAAAACAACTTTTTCTTCACCTAAAGTCTTAACAAAATCATTATATTTTGTCTCTGTTTTCCCTTTAGCTTCAGCAAGCTTTACATCTGCAGTAGATACTGCATCTTGTCTAGCTTTTTCTCTAATTGACGCAGCTTCTTTTTTAGCTTGCGATATAATTGCTTTAGCTTCTTCAAGCATTCCATCTACATTTGCACCATTGGCTTTGGCATTTTCAAGATCAGATTTGATCTTGTCGTCCCTCTCGTCAATATGCGTTAATAAAGGCTTGTAAAGACAGCTATTTAATCTTGCAAGTACTAATAAAAATACTAGCGCTGAACTAAGTAGCAATATTGGACTTATGTCTAACATTTGTTTCTCCATACAATTTTTACAGTTTAGTTACACTAAAACTTGAGCTTATTGTATCTAATGAAACCTATAATGTAAATTAAATGAGGTATTGCTTATACTCTTTTATTCAAAAGTGCTACTAGTTTATCTATCTCATCTTGTGAGTTAATCCTTATTTTAAGGTAGTTCTTATCTCTTTTTATTGAAAGGTCATTTTCTTGTAACTGTAGTGTTACTTTATCCAAATTTGAGTAGTCTATATTATTTTTCTGATTAGTTGAAGTTATAGTTTCTTCTTTTTGATCTTGTTTTTTTATTTTTTTTACCAAAACTTCCGTTTCTCTTACACTCAACTTTTGTCCAATTATAGAATCAACAACAATTTTCTGTTCATTTTCTTCAAGTCCAAGTATAACTTTTGCATGACCAACTGAAATTTTTGATACCCCTAGCATTTTTTGTGCGTAAGATGTCAAAGTTAAAAGTCTAAGAGTATTAGTTATTGAACTTCTACTTTTTGATACTAATTTTGCCAAATCCTCATGTGTCATATCAAAATCATTTATAAGTCCTGAATAAGAATAAGCAACTTCTATAATATTTAGATCATCCCTTTGTATATTTTCAATTAAAGCCAATTCTCTTAGTTTACTTTTTTCAATATCAAGAATAACAGCATTGATTGTTTCTAATTTTGCTAATTTTGAAGCTCTTAATCTTCTCTCTCCAGATATTAAGATATACCCTTCATCACTTTTCATAACAACAACAGGTTGTAAAAGACCATGTTTTTTTATAGATTCAGATAATTCAAATAATTTCTCATCATTAAATATCTTTCTTGGTTGATATGGATTTGGTTCTATTAAGTTTAGATCTAGTTCTTTTAGATTGTAATTTGTATTCTCAGTATTCATCTCGTAGGCTGTTTCTATTTCACCTAAAAGTTCACCTAATCCTCTTCCTAAAGCCATAGAATCTCCCTTATAATATTGATTTAGCCAAATTTATATATGCTTTTGTACCACTTGCACTTGGATCATAAAGCATTATAGGTTTTCCAAAACTTGGGCTCTCCGCAAGTTTAATATTTCTTGGTATAACTACATATGAAGAATTATTAATTTTAAATAGTTTATTCTCAAAATGTTTTGCAAGATCGGCAAAAACTTGTTTTGAAAGATTATTTTGACCACTGTACATAGTCGGTAAGAAACCTTTTATCTCAAGCTGTCTGTTTATTGTTTGTCTTATCAGTTTAATTGTATTTAGCAATTGTGCCAAACCCTCTAGAGCAAAGAATTCACACTGTATTGGGATTAGTACTGATGTTGCAGCACTTAAAGTATTAATAGTTAAAGGTCCCAAAGCAGGAGGTGAATCTATAATAATAAAATCAAAATTATCTTTTATAGAATCAATTTTTCTTTTCAAAACAAGCTCTCTGTCTTGTCCATTTTTGTAAAACTCTTTTTCTATACCAACTAGTCCAATATTTGATGGAGCTACACTTAAATTTTCAATCTCTTCAACTTCTAAAATAATATCATTAAAATCTTTTGTACCCAGCATCACATGGTAAAGGTTATACTCGTAAGAATCTCTATGAAAGCCTAAACTTGTAGTAGCATTTGATTGAGGATCAGCATCTATTAATAATACTTTTTTACCCTCTAAGGCTAATGCGGCACTTAAATTGACAGCTGTAGTTGTTTTACCAACACCGCCTTTTTGGTTTGCAATTGTAATAACTTGAGTCATCTTAAACTAAATACCTTTTTATCATTTATGTATATTGAACCGTCACTATTTAAAACAGCGTTTTTTAACGAGATTTTTTCTAAAGAACTTTCATTTGTAGTAATTCCAGTGTGATTATTGATTGTTGTTTTAAGCTCTTTACTTTTTTTAAATTCTATCGAATATTTACTAAATATATCCTTCCATGTAGTTTTCTCTTCTATATTGGCAAAATACTCTTTAAGTAATTTATCAGTTTCAATTTCAATATCCAAATAGCCAAATTGTTCAGAAACTTTTCTCAAATTTATCCCTATACCACAATATAAAAGATCTGCAGCTAAATTTGTAATAGTACCACCTATTTTTTTATGCTCTATATAAAAATCATTTGGCCACTTCACCCATATATTTGATCCTTGATTTGAAAGGATCTCTTTTAAAATAAAACTAAAATATATTGATGCTGATTGTATGGGAAGATCTGAAGGAAGTTCTGATTGCCTTACAACAAACGAAAAAAAAAGATTTCCATCTTTACCTTCCCACTTATTATCTCTACTTCCTATACCATTAGTTTGATGATTTGTTACAACAGCTATACTATGAGTATAACCGTTCTTTTTAATATGATCTTTTAAATACCTATGTGTCGAATCAACACTTTTAAGAAAGAATATCTCCAATTACAAGCCTTTTACCTCTAATATAATCTACAACACTCATAGCTTTTTTTGATGCAGGCTGAACTTGTGTTATTTTCACAGAACCTTTTTTGCACCCTATAATTATATGATCTTTTTCTATAGCTACTATTGTACCCTCTTCATTTATAGATTCATTATCATTAAGTTTACACTCTTTAATTTTTAAAGATGATTCCAGATATATATCCGGCCAACTTTTGTATGCTCTATATTTGTTATATAGTAAATCTGCATCTTTAAAGTCTACTTTTCCATTGCTTTTTTCAACTTTGCCACAATGTGATACTTGTGATAAGTTTTGCTTTTTTTGTTCTATTTTATCTAGGTTTTCTAATGTTTCAATAGTAAGTTCAGCTGCAGCTTGTGATAATTGACCAAACAGTTCTGCAACTACTGTATCTTTTCCTATTTTCACATATTTTAGACCTAGTATATCTCCACTATCTAATCCCACATCCATAAGCATCGAGGTGACACCTGTGTATTTATCATCGTTTAAAAGTGACTGCTGTATAGGACTTGCCCCTCTATATGCAGGTAAAAGTGAAGCATGAAGATTAATACAAGGTGCAATATCTAAAATATCTTTTGGAAGTATCTGCCCATAAGCTGCAACAATTATTACATCTGGTTTTATATCTTCAATAGTTTTAGTTATTGACTTTTCTTTTAAGGTTGAAGGTTGATATATAGGAGTACTTAGTCCATTGTCCAAAACAAATTGTTTTATATGAGGAGGTTTTAGCTCCTGTTTTCTACCTACTGGTTTATCAGGCTGGGTGAATAGTGCCGCTATCTCATAATCATTTTCCAATAATTTTTCAAAGATTATCGTTGCATAGTCAGGTGTACCCATAAATACTATTTTCATTAATTTCCCTTAAACAGTGTCCCTTTAGTTTGAACACCTTCTATTAAAAACTCTTTTGCATATGACAGATCAAAACCACTCGTAAGATACATCTGCTTTGAATGGTTAATTAAAAAATCTGCAGCTTTTAGTTTTGTAACAATTCCACCTGTTGCAAATTCACTATTTGCGCTATGATCTTGCTCTAATAGTTTTTTATCTATAGAGGTGACAGTTTTTTGAAGTTTTGCATCTTTATTTGTATGTGGATTATCGTCATAATATCCATCAATATCAGTAAGTATAGTTAAAAGATCAGCATTAAAATAATGTGATATGTATGCTGCAAGCTGGTCATTATCACCAAATACAAGCTCATCTACCGCAGTTACATCATTTTCATTAATAATTGGTACGACCCCATTATTTAAAAGTGTATTGATTGCATCTTTGGCATGACTTAGTCTAGTTTTATCTTTAAATATAGTTGCCTCTAATAAAACTTGTGAACATACAATATCATATTTGCAAAATTCATGCTTATATGTTCCCATCAACAAAGGCTGTCCTATGGATGCTAAGGCTTGTTTATTTGCTACTATACTTTTATCAAGTTGCAGTAAGGTATATCCAGCAGCAACAGCTCCTGAACTTATAAGTATAACTTCACACTTTTTCTTTAATACAGAAATAAACTCAACAAGATTATCAAGTCTTCTATGTGCCAACTTACCATCTTGAGTAAGTACAGCACTTCCTACTTTTAGTACTAACCGTTGCATTTATCAAAGCCTACTAAATCATATAGTGCAAACTTGATACTTCTTATATTTTGTTGTGTTGCTGATGAAATAGGCAACACGAAATATGGTAAATTTTCATCATATTTATTGTAAGTTAATTCTTGAATAAAATACGATTTGTCTTTATCAAAAGAGAATTTATTTTCTTTTGTAGTTTCTAAAGAGATCCCTTTTATAAATTCTTCTAACTTTTCATTTAACTCATCAGGTTGTATTGCATCTATTTTTGTAAGTGCTATTGCAAATTTTCTTCCCGCAAGTTCAGTTGAGAATTTAGAAACTTCCTCTTTTAACACTCTGTACTGATCTAAAGGTTCTCTATAATTTGACATATCAATCATATATAAAAGTGTTTTTGTTCTTTCTATATGTCTTAAGAATTCTAGTCCAAGTCCTCTACCCTCAGCAGCACCATCAATAATACCAGGAATATCAGCAGCAACAAATGAGCTGTACTCATTTACATCTACAACACCAAGATTTGGAGTAAGTGTAGTAAACTCATAGTTTGCTACTTGTGGTTTTGCATTTGATATTGTAGCAATTAGTGTTGATTTTCCAACATTTGGATATCCAACCAAACCAACATCTGCTATAAGTTTAAGTTCAAGTCTTATATCTCTCTCTTCACCTATAAGTCCAGGCTGTGCATATGATGGTGTTTGATTTCTTGAGTTTTTAAAGTGAAAGTTACCCATTCCACCTTTTCCACCCTCTATAAATTTAACTTTTGACTTATCTTCTACAAGGTCTAACAACACCTCATCTGTTTCATTATCAATAACTTGCGTCCCAGGTGGTACTCTTAATATCAAAGGTTCAGCAGTTTTTCCAGTCTTTCTTCTACCTTGACCAGGTTGTCCATTGTCTGCATTCATACTGTGTCTACCTTTGTAGAAAGATAAAGTATCTGTATTATTATCTACTTCAAATACAATATCTCCACCTCTACCACCGTCACCGCCGTCAGGTCCACCTTGGATTACAAATTTTTCTCTTCTAAAAGATACACAACCTGCTCCACCTTTTCCTGATTTAACTTTAAAATTTACACTATCTATAAACATTATATTTCCTACTTTTTTAAGTGTTAAGTATTAAAAATTCCAAAAAACTATTAATACTTAGCACAATTTTTATTATCATTACAATAAACTAAAAAAGGGTATCAGGAAAATCCCCAATACCCTTTTAAGAACAAATTAAAATAAAGTTTGATTACGAAGCGTAAACAGAAACTTTCTTTCTTTTTTTATCTTTTTGTTCAAATTTAACTACACCATCAATTAAAGAGTAGATTGTATGATCTTTACCTATTCCAACATTAGCACCTACATGTACTTTTGTTCCTCTTTGTCTTAAAATAATGTTACCGGCAACAACTTTTTCACCACCGTATTTTTTAACTCCTAGTCTTCTACCAGCTGAGTCTCTATTATTATTAGTACTACCTTGACCTTTCTTGTGAGCCATCTTATATTCCTTATGCTGCTATTTTAGTAATTCTAACTTTAGTGAAGCTTCTTCTGAAACCTCTTTTTAGTTTACTATCTTTTCTTCTTCGTTTTTTGTAGATGATAACTTTCTTATCTCTACCTTCAACGATAACCTCTGCTGTAACTTTAGCATTTGCAACTGATTCTCCAGTTTGTAATGCTTCACCGTTATTTACAGCTACTACTGCAAATTCTACTGTTTCTTTTGGTGCTTGGCTTAATTTATCAACATTTAAAATATCACCTTCTGATACTTTGTATTGCTTTCCACCAGTTTTGATAATTGCGTACATTAGCTTATCCTCTTTAAATTTATGAAGCGAATATTAGCAAATATTAGATTAAACTTTCTTTAAGTGATAAAACTTAATGATAATCAGCTACAGTTGCTATAAAATCCATCTCTATCATTGCATTCTTTGGCAAACCTGCTACTTCTACAGTACTTCTTACAGGTTTATGCTCACCAAAAAATTCTGCCATAAGTACATTTACTACACCAAAATCATTCATGTCTGTTAAAAATATATTTAATTTTACTACATTTTCTAAAGTACTTTCATTATCTTCAAGTATTGATCTTATATTTGCAAATATTTGTCTTGTTTGCTTTTTAATATCATTCTCACACATTTCACCTTTTGCATTTAGTGCTATTTGCCCTGAACTATACATCAATCCATTTATTTTAATAGCCTGTGAATATGGTCCAATTGCAGCAGGTGCGTTGTCTGTATGTAAAAATTCCATTATATTATCCTTTTATTTTTTGGAAATTATACTATAGATAAATTAAAAATCAACTAACTTATTTAATTTTAATTTTTGTAATTTATCCTGAAGTTCTCTGATTATCTTTATCTTCTTCTTAAAATTTATCTCATTATCAAGTTTTATTTTTTGAAGTTCCCTTTCATAATAAGGTTTTGATAGTGCTACTATCTGATTTTCCAATGACTCTTTTGTATGTTCTTTTAGATGTTCATTTATACTTATCCCCATCAATGACGGGTCATTTTTATCATTTAATAAAATGTTAAATTCATTTATATGAGTTTGAAGCATATTAGTTTGCAGATTATTTACAACTATTTCATAAAACTCTTCATTATCCAAAGCTGCTCTTATGATGCTTAGTTCTGCTATATCAGCTTGGGTTAGATTTACATTTTGAGTTCTTTGATTTGGTTTATGTTGAATCTGTACCAATCCTTCATTTATATTTAACTTTCTAGCTATTAAAGAGGCATACTCCTCTTGTAATATTGGATTCAATGTTTTTAAATAATCATTAGTCTCTTTTAAAGCCTCTTGTTTCTCTTGTGGATTTGATATATCTTTACTCTTTATAATAAAATCAAGTACATATGGTATAAAAGGTGTTGGATTTAAAAACATCTCATTTAACAGATCTATTTTATTATCATTTACCATATCAGCTGGATCCATCCCATCACCAAATATAACAACACCACCTTTAAAATCACCGTGACTTAAAAGTAGACTTGCTTTATATGCAGCATTTAATCCCGCTTTATCACCATCATAGGCAACAATTATCTTAGGTTCACCTCTTTTTAGCAAAGGAAGGTGCTCAGTAGTAAGTGCAGTACCCAAGGTAGCCACACTGTTAGTAAAACCTGCCTGATGAAGCATAACTACATCAAGGTACCCTTCTGTGACTATTAAACTCTTTTGCTTGTATATTGTCTCTTTTGCAAGATTGTAGCCATACAACAGTCTTGATTTATTAAACAATTTTGTTTGTGGTGAGTTTACATACTTGGCATTGTGACCTGTTATGGTTCTTCCACCAAATCCTACTATATTACCTGTTATTGTATATATAGGAAAAGTTATTCGCTCTATAAATCTTGCATAAAGACCATTTTGACCGCTGTCAATAATACCAAACTCTTTTGCATCGGCAAGATTTAAAAAACTTTTTTTTAAGAACTCTATTGTATCGTTAGAACTAGAAGCATAACCTATTTCAAATTTCTCAATTGAGAAATCTGAAATACCCCTGCTTTTTAAATATTTTAGTGCAGTATCATTATGTACTAAAAGTTTTTGATAATATTGATTGACTTTATCTATAAGTGAAGTATCCTGCTTTTTAAAATTATTATCATATTCTAAAGA
>JAYEKV010000106.1:0-14672 GCA_034716855.1 Campylobacterota bacterium
TCATCTTCAGCATAGTCGGCACCAGGTATATCCATATTGAATCTTGGAGTAGCATTTGTCAGTCCTCTACCTGCACATAGTTTAAACCACATACCATCTACACCTGTAACTTGGTCAAGATTGAACTTAGAACTACCACCGTCGAACTCAACATTTACTGTATGTGAAAGAGGTGAGTTGTCAGCCATACCTTCTCTTAGATTTATACCAAGACCATCTGTTGAAGGTCTTCTACCCAATGAGAATGTCCATGGTACTTCATTGCCTAAGAGTGTATCATTCATATATAGCCAGTATGCTTCTTTTACATTTAGCTCATTGTCAAGTGCATTTTCATTTGTTATCCAGTCAAAGTTTGCGAAACCTACACCCATCGCTGAGTTTGATTGAGAGTGGTTTGCCGTATCTCCGTATGCTTTGTTGTAAGATAGTTTACCTTTGAAAAGGTTATTATCATCCGGTGCATATCCCATACCTAACCATAATCTGTTTGTAAGTAGGTCTGGATTGCTTGATTTTGCACCACTAGCATGTTTATAAGAGATAGAATCTAAAGCAGTTCTAAAGTCAATATCCCATTTGATATTGTCATTGTTTGCAAGTATTTTATTACCTGTGATATTTTTTTTGTTTTTTGTGATTGTTTTTTGATTTTTAGTTACTTGAGCCTCTAACTTTGATAGTTGAGCTTTTAAGGCTGCAAGTTGTGCTGCAACACCGTCGTCTGTTGCAAAAGATGTTGTGGCAAAAGCTGCTACTGCAGATAGCGCCAATACTTTCTTCTTCATATATTTCTCCTTTTATGATATGTTATAGTTTATAAAAGAAGTTCTGTTATATAACTTAATATTATATTAAATTTGCTTATGATTATAATATGATTTTATAAATAAAAAAGGCTAAGCATCTCTGCTTAGCCTTTTTTTATACTCTTTTTGTGATTAACAAGAAGGTACATTTCCAGAGTCACTTGCATACTCATGGAAGAAGTCAAAGTAGTGTGGTAAATACTTTTCTTTTAAAGACTTGTCTTTAACAGTAGGACAAAGAGCTTTAATCTCATCTGCCATTTTACCAGCAGAGTTGATCTCAGACCACTCACCTTGAGTATGTTTACCAGCCATTTTTGCACCTGTAACTCCACAAGCTTTCTTTAACTTTTTAGAGTAAAGTTTTTGACCTTTTTTAACATCTGCAGAAGCTGCAGTTGTAGATAATCCTAGAGCGATAGCACCAACGAATGCTAATTTAAGTAATTTGTTCATTAATATTCCTTTTTTTAATTTATGGATGTAGTATATCTACAAAAACTTAAAATTTTTCTAAATTTGGTTATAATTCATTTATGAAATATTATATTTTAAAACAAGTTACACAATTTTTAGATCAATACAAGATAATTAAGCGTATCAAAAGAGTAGATAACAATACGATAAGTATAGAGTTTGAGGGGAACAATATCTATTATTTTGATCTTAGCCGATCAAACTCTATTATATATAAAAAACAATCGTCGGACAATATCAAAAAAGAGTTCAATGCACCTTTTGATGTGATCTTAAGCAAAAGATTTACAAACAGTAAAGTAGAAAAGGTATACTTAAGAGATGATGATAAGATCATCAATATCAAAGTTCAAAGCAGATCAGCATATAAAAAACAAACTACTATATTACAGATGGAGTTTACAGGAAAAAATACAAATATTATTATACTAGAAGAGGATGATATAATAGTTGAAGCATTAAGGCATGTGGATGAGTGGTCGTCTGTAAGAGTTGTAAAAGCAGGTATAAAACTAAAAGAGTTGGAAAAACCTGACTTTAAGTATGAGATAAAAGATATAGATGATGTTGACAGTTTTTTATATGAGGTTTATGATAATAAACAGCAGAAAAAACTAGCAGGTATAAAAAAAGAGAAAATAACACAACTAAATAAACAAATATCAAAACTCTCAAAGATACTGGGTAAACTAGAAGATGTTGATAAACTAAAAGAAAATTCTAAAAAATCAAATGAGGAGGCAACACTAATTGTTGCAGAGCTATATAAGTGTGAAGGGTATCAAAAAAATCAGATGATAAAAAAATCAAATGATCTTTTCAAAGCTTCAAAAAAAGCACTTCAAAAAGCAAAGAACCAATATATAGAGCAAGTTAATCTGTCTCAAAAAATAGAGTTCTTAAATAGAATGTGTGAAACAATACAAAATGCAAAAGATATAGATGAGATAGAGTTCTATATGCCAAAAAAAGATAAAAACCAAACAAAAACAAAAAAAGCAAATCCATATCAAAGCTTTTTTATAGATGGCTTTAAGATAATGCTTGGACGAGATGAGAGGGAAAATATATATCTGCTTCAAAACTCAAAAGCAAGTGACTTTTGGTTTCATCTGCAAGGTCAGCCTTCATCACATGTGATAGTATCCAATACAAAAAAGACACTTCCTGAACATATCGTACAAGAGGCTGCAAAAATATGTGCCCAGTTCTCTACATCTTCAAAAGGTGTATTTACCGTTGATTTTACTCAAAGAAGAAATGTAAATATACAAAATCGTGCAAATGTACTTTATAACCCTTATAGCTCAACAACAATCAAGATATAGAATTTGATCTTTTTTGAAAAAGTAATAAAAAAAGTATAGCTGTTATCCCTATAACGGCAGTTGTACCTATAGAAAAGAGAGAGTTTATATCACTTATAATAAGTATACCAAATCCTGCAAAAGTACTAATAAGTGAGAAAATAATAGCTTTAGAGGTATTTGCAGGTAGTTCTTTTTCGCTCATATAGATACCATAGTCAATACCTATGGCCAAGATAACAAATCCCATAAAGATATGCATAATATTTAAAGGGATAAACCAGCTGTATATGATTATCAAAGAAGAAGGGAAGATTATATAAGATAATGCTTCCATAAATCTTTTTCTTGCAGTGATACCGATAATAGTAATGATGATAACAATTGTGATTGTTCCAAAAAGTAAAAGCTCGTCATATGTTTTTTTCAAAGAATTCTCAAACAGTACTTTAGATTGAGCACTTTTTATAAAGTCAAGTTTTAAGATCTCATCAAGATGCTCTAAGCTAACCATAGCATAGGTTATATATCTGCTTTGGTCATATACAAGATTGAAGCCAAATTGGTTTATCATTTGAAGGGTATAGTTTGGATATTCTAAAGAGGTGTGTTCATTAGAGTAGCTTGACTTGAAATAATCTTTTTTAAATAGTCCTAACTCTTGTGATGTGCTGTCTATATCTTTTTTCAGTTTTTCAAAATTAAACTGTTTTATTGTTTTTGATTTTTCTATATACTCTTTTTGTGACAGTAGAGAACTAAGTGGCGTAATAGCTTTAGTATCTAGCTGTTTTATAAACTTAGAGTTGGCGATCACTTCATTTATAGTGTTTCCTGTGATAAGTACGGCTGCTTTGTCTTTTTGATCTATTTTTGACTTAAAGAAGCTTTCGTTTTTTATAAGTTTTTGATTTTGGTAGTCAAGATTTTTTATATTAAAGTCAAATTTTGAAAAGAAAACCGAACCTAAAAATATAACTATAGAAAGTGATATTATTTTATAGCCTTTAAAGCTAAATGACCTTTTAAAAGAAGATTTTTTAAATTTGTAAGGCTCTTTGTATTTGATACCTATATGTGGATATATAAAAGCAAAATGGATATAAGATACACTAAGTGAGGTTACAGCAAAGATTGATATTTGCTGTATAAGCGGAAAGTTTATCATAGAGATAAGGATAAAAGCACACAAAGTAGTCAAAAAACCATAAAATACAGGTTTGTTAAAGCCTTGCTTTTTATCATAATCATAATATCTGTGTAAATAGTGATGAAACATATAATCTATAGATACAGATGTAATCGCAGTACTAAAAACCAAAGCTATTATAGAGGTATTTGGGAAAATATATGTTGTAACTATCTGTCCTAGTATTATTGAGGTGATAAGTGTGGCAGCTATATTTATAAACAGATATAGATTTTTCAATATAAGAATATAGAGCATACTTAAGATCAACATAGAGGTAAAGATGATTATTCTTACATCCCCTTGTATCTTTTGAGAGTTCTCCACATAATAAAATACAGGACTAAATGAGATAACATCATCATACTTTGATAAAATATCCTGTATCTCATTATATATTTTTATCCTTGAGGCTTCATCACTTTTACTTTGTAGTAAAAATACACTTAGATAACCATGGTCTTTAAGTATTAGGTTTCCGTTTTTTATCTGAAGTTTGTTTTGTTCTTTTGGTGATTTTATAATTTTAAAAGGATCACTTTTGTCTATATTTACATAGAACATTGAACTTATCATCTCATTGTAAAGCGAAGTGAGATTATCTTTTATATTTATATCTGAGTGTTCTTTATAGTTGAAATCATTTAGATAAAACTTGTAGGTAGATTTAAACTCCTGATATTGTTTATTGTTTATCTGGTCATATTTTTTAATTTTTGGATTTGAATCAAGCTCTTGTTTTAATTGGTCAAGCTTTTTTAGGTCTTTTTGTTCAAAGCCTTTTACCGATACCCATAATGTATTTACATAATTGAATTTTTCCGTAAGTTTGTAATACTTTTTATCTTCACCTGTTAACATAGATGAAAGTTCTAATGAAAATTTTTGATGTGGTTGTATTATAAAGAAAAGGATCAGTGCAAAAGCAAAAATGATAAAATTTGTATTTTTAGTTAGTGATTTCAATTTTTATCGTATCTTTATTTGTCATATTTATAAGAATAGAATTCAAAGTAGAGTTCTCTTTCTTTATATTTATTGATGAGATGGTACTACTAATAGAAGATTTTGCATCTAGTCGTATCATATTTGTTTGTTTTGTTATTGTAAATATCTCTGCTATAGATTCATATTGGTCATTTATTATAGCCTTTAAGAGCATACTCATATATCTAGCTTGTGGATATTCTGCATAACTGTATGTAGATATTTCACCATCTTTGTTTTTGATACTCATACTGTCATTGAGATAAGTGATAGTTTGAATGGCAGGTCTTATATATGAGATCACCATATGATCATCTATAAACTTAAAAGAACCGTATAGGTCTCTTTCCATATCAACTGCACTGATATATCTGGTCTCTTTAAATGAGATGTCGCCAAAAGCTGTTGTAATAAGTATAAATATAGCTAATAAAAATTTCATGAGTGATTATACACATAATTATATTAATTTTTAATGACTCATGTTCAATAAAGTTGTCTAACCAAGATATAACCAAATTTTCAATATAATCGCAAAATATATAAAAAGAACCATACAGGAGTCACATTTGAAAGAGTGGTTAGAAAAGATACAATCTTGCAACTGTCTTAATGAGTTAGAGCAGTTAAGAGTTGATATTCTTGGTAAAAAAGGTGTATTAACACTAGAATTTGCCAAAATGAAAGATGTACCAAACGAAAAGAAAAAAGAGTTTGCTCAAAACTTGAACAAACAAAAAGCTGAAGTTGCACAGGCTATCGAGTCTCAAAAAACTATATTGATGGCACAAGAGTTGGAAAAACAGTTAGAAGCTGAGAAAATAGATGTAACAAAATTTAGTTCAGAAAATACTACAGGAGCATACCATCCCATAATATATACACTAGATAGAATCACAACATATTTCCAAAACCTTAACTTTAGTGTTGAAGAGGGACCATTGGTAGAGGATGATTTTCATAACTTTGAAGCATTGAATCTTCCAAAATACCATCCTGCTAGAGATATGCAAGATACATTTTATTGTAAGAACGGTTCAGTATTAAGAACACATACAAGTCCGGTACAAATAAGAACAATGATGAATACTAAGCCACCAATAAGGATGATAGCTCCAGGAGCAGTATTTAGAAAGGATTTTGACCTTACACATACTCCTATGTTCCATCAAATTGAAGGTTTGGTTGTAGAAAAAGACGGTGTAGTATCTTTCGCAAATTTAAAATTTGTAATGGAAGAGTTTCTTCATCATATGTTTGGAGAAGTTGAAGTTAGGTTTAGACCATCTTTCTTCCCGTTTACCGAACCTAGTGCTGAAGTAGATATCAGCTGTATTTTCTGTAAAGATGAAAAAACAGGAAAGTCTTGCGGATGTAGAGTGTGTTCTCATACAGGATGGCTTGAGGTTCTTGGATGTGGTATAGTTGACGAAAATGTTTTCAAAGCAGTAGGATATAAAAATGTGAGTGGATATGCATTTGGTCTTGGTATTGAGAGATTTGCGATGCTTATACACAAAATTGGAGATTTAAGATCTTTATTTGAAAGTGATATTAGATTATTAGGACAGTTTAGATGATAGTTACAAGACAATGGTTACAAGAATATATAGATATTTCAAAACTAAGCACAAAGTCAATTTGCCAAGCTTTAGATTCAATCGGGCTTGAGGTTGATTCAACAAATAGAGTATTGATACCTAACGGTGTAGTAATAGGTAAAGTTGAAGCTTGTGAGAAACATCCTGATGCAGACAAGCTAAATGTTTGTCAAGTTGATATAGGTGATTCAAAAGTACAAATCGTGTGTGGTGCTAAAAATGTAGCACAGGGACAACTTGTACCGGTTGCTACTGTAGGTGCAACTCTTGGAGATGACTTTAAGATAAAAAAAGCAAAACTTAGAGGTGTAGAGTCTTTAGGTATGATATGTAGTTCTAACGAGATAGGGCTTCCTAAAATGAATGACGGGATCATGGTACTTGATGATTCTATAGGGGAACTTGAGATTGGAAAAGAGTTAAATGAATATGCTCTTATCAATGATGAGGTTATCGAGATAGAGCTTACTGCAAACAGAGGAGATTGTCTAAGTATCCATGGTGTTGCTAGAGAACTAAGTACTTATTTTAATCTTCCTATGAATTATTTTGAAGCAAATATAGAAACTAATAATATAGGTATTGGACAGATTTTAGATGTAAATTACAGTACTTGCTGTGAGTCTAATCTTATCTATAAAGCTGCAGATATTAAAAAGTTTAAAACAACTTTAGTGCAAGATTTAAGAGCTGCAACTGTTGATGTTTTAAAAAGTACGGATATAGAAACTGCTATTGCATATGCTACACATAGTACGGGAGTATTATTAAATGCATACAGCAGTGCCGTATCTGACAATGAAAATAAAAGTAAGATATCTTTAACAGTTCAAAAAGATGATAATGGTTTTGATACTGTACTTGGTAAAGAACCTTTAAGTATCATAGGTGTTGAAGCTGGACATATAAAAGAGTTGACGGATAAAGTTATAATAGAAGCAAACTACACAAATCCTGAAGTACTGGCACAAAAAGTTTTTGATACTAAACAAAAGACAGGTGATGTATACTATAAAGCATCAAGAGGAAGTGAAACTTCTTTGACATTTGGTATAGACTATATAACAACATTATTATCTGCAAACGGCGGTACTATATATAATGGAAGCCAAGACTTTATAAATGATCTAAATCCAACAATATTAACTGTAAGTGTATCAAGAATAAACGATATAATAGGGCAAGATATAGAGGTAACTACTATATCTAAGATATTAGTATCGTTAGGATTTGAAGTTAAAAAAGCAAGTGGTGGAAGTTTGAGTGTTACTATTCCTACATTTAGACATGATATAAAAAATATAGCTGATATAACTGAAGAGATAGTTAGAATAATAGGTATAGATAAGATCCAATCTAAACCTTTGATTATTGAAGAGATAAATAGAGTAAATAATGTATCAAATAGACTTACACTTCAAAATCAACTAAGAGCAAAAGCGATAAGCAACGGTTTTTATGAAACAGTTACATATGTATTTACAAATAAAGAACAACTTGAAAAATATGGTTTTGAAACTGTAAGCAGTAAAAAAGATATATTAAATCCAATAGTTACAGAGCTAAATAGCTTTAGAACAACACTGGCACTTAATCTTGTATCTGCAGTAAGTGAAAATCAAAAGCATGGATTTAAGTCTATTTCATTTTTTGAAAACGGTATAGTATTTAATAAAAATGGTGATGAGAAGAAAACCTTAGGGTTTATTTTTAGTGGTGAAGCTCAAACACCTAGTGTACAAAACAGTGGTAAACCATCTAAAATGGATCTCTTTGGTTTTTCTCAAAAGATATCAAATATTGTAGGTGAATTTGAACTTGAGCCTTTAAAGAAGATAGCTAACAGTTTTATCCATCCTTATCAGCATGGATCAATAATCAAAAACGGTAAAGCTATAGGAATTGTATATAAACTTCATCCAAATGTTGCAAAAGACTTTGATGTGGATAATGATACTTATATTTGTGAAATTGATCTTGATGCTCTAAGCAGCGATATTATTTTTGCACAAAATATATCAAAATACCAGTCTTCAAAAAGAGATCTTAGTATAATAACTCCAAAAGATATGGAATATTCATCAATTAAAAAGTCAATTAATAAGTTGAAAATAAAAGAGATAAAACAATATAATCTTGTAGATATATATAGTGATGAAAAGCTTGGAGATGATGAGAGTCTTACAATTAGATTTGTTCTTCAATCTGATGATAAAACTATGGAAGAGAATGAAATAACTTCTATTATGGATAAGATATTAGAAAAACTAGGTAAAGATTTAAATATAGGTATAAGATAATGGAAAAATTAAGTATATCAAAACTGGATAACTCATTTGATATTGTTATAGACAATATTGCAAGTGATAAATCAATTTCACACAGATGTGCGATGTTCTCACTTTTTAGTGATAAACCATCTACGATTAAAAATTTTTTAAGAGGAGAGGACACTATGGACTCTCTTCGAATTGCACAAAAACTTGGAGCTATTATAGAAGATGACGGTGAAGTTATAAAAATAACTCCACCAAAAAAACTATCTGAGCCTGATGATATACTTGATTGTGGTAATGCAGGTACTGGAATGAGACTTTATGCTGGACTTCTTTCTGGTATAGAGGGTAGTTTTGTACTTACAGGAGATAAATACTTAAGAAGCAGACCTATGAAAAGAGTAGCAGCACCTTTAAGAGATATCGGTGCTAAAATTGATGGAAGAGAAGAGGGTAACAAAGCACCACTACATATAAGAGGTGCAAAATTAAAATCTTTTAAATACCATAGTCCTATAGATTCTGCACAGGTAAAATCAGCTCTTATATTAGCTGCTATTCAAAGTGATGAAGTTTCCTACTATAAAGAGGATCTTTTAAGCAGAGACCATACTGAAAGAATGTTAAACGGCATGGGTGCAGATATAAAAACCTTAGAAGATGGCTGGATAGAGATCCATCCACTAAAAGGTGCGTTAAAACCATTAGATCTAACTGTTCCTACTGATCCATCAAGTGCATTCTTTTTTGCAGTAGCAGCAGCAATAGTACCAAACTCTAAAGTAACACTTAAAAATCTTACTCTCAATTCTACAAGGATAGAAGCTTATAAAGTACTTCAAAGAATGGGTGCAAAAGTAGAGTTTAAGCAAACTGATAACAGATATGAACCTATGGGTGATATAATTGTTGAACATAGTGAATTAAAGGGTGTAACTGTTGATTCAAATATCGCATGGCTTATAGATGAACTTCCTGCACTTTCAATTGCTATGAGTATAGCAAAGGGTAAAAGTGTAGTTAAAAATGCACATGAGTTAAGAGTAAAAGAGAGTGATAGAATATCAGCTGTTGTAAACAACCTAAAGCTTTGTGGTGTAGAGTACACTGAATATGAAGATGGTTATGAGATAAACGGCGGTGCCAAACTTCATAAAGCTGTTATAAATTCACAAGGTGATCATAGAATAGCTATGAGTTTTGCAATAGCAGGGCTTCTTTGTGACATGGAGATAGAGGATACACAATGTATAGAGACCTCTTTCCCTAACTTTATGGAAATTGTGAAGAGCTTAAAACAATAATGAAAGTAAAGTTAGCTTCATCATACGGTTTTTGTTTTGGTGTAAAAAGAGCTATTAAAATAGCACAAGAACATCAAAACTCAGCTACAATGGGTCCACTTATACATAATCAAAAAGAGATAGACAGACTTAAAAATGATTATAATGTAGGACTTTATAACAGTATAGATGAAACAAAACCAAATGATACTGTTATAATTAGAACACATGGTATACCAAAAGACGACCTTCAAGCACTTAAATTAAAAGAGACCAAGGTGATTAATGCTACTTGTCCTTTTGTGACAACTCCTCAACAAATAGTTAAAAAGATGTCTGATGAAAACTACTCTATAGTAATATTTGGTGATGAAACACACCCTGAAGTAAAAGGTGTAAAAAGTTACGGGGATGATGTACATGTGGTATTAAACGCTGAAGAACCTGAAAAGATCACTTTTAAATTTGATAAAATAGCAACAGTAGCACAAACAACAAGAAAAAAACATGACTATCTTAATTTGGTAAATAATCTGCTTCTAAAATATAAAGAGGTGAGAGTCTTTGATACTATTTGTGATGCAACCTTTGAAAACCAAGCGGCAACAAGAGAGTTGGCACAGAAGGTTGATATAATGATCGTTATAGGTGGTAAAAACTCATCTAATACTAAACAGCTTTTAAATATAGCCAAAGAAAACTGTAATGAAAGTTATCTTATTGAAGATGAAACCGAGTTAGAATCTCAATGGTTCAAAGAGAAAAAAATATGCGGTATCTCCGCTGGAGCTTCTACCCCTGACTGGATCATCCAGAAGGTAGTCAATCAACTTCAAAAAATATAAAATACTACATTAATCTTTACTTCATAAAATATAAAGTCTATTTTAGATATAATAGGCAAATTAAAATTATATAAGGGTAGGCAAGACGCAATGAAATTTGAAGATTTTGAAATCGAAGGTGAAGACTTCGCAACATTACTGGAGGAAAGTGAAAAGAAAACAGAAACTAACCAAGTAGTAGACGGTGTAATCGTAGAGATGAATGATGTTGGTGCATTAGTAGATGTTGGACAAAAGAGTGAAGGTAAACTTAATATCTCTGAGATCACTATAAACGGTGAGGTTCAATACAAAGTTGGAGATACTATTAAAGTTATGATCACTTCAAGTAGAGGTGAAAGACCAGGTATATCTTACAAAAAAGTTTTACAAAAAGCACAATTTGATGCTTTCTTTAAAGAGCACGGTGAAGAGCCAGAGAACTTAACTGTTGAAGGAACTGTTGTTTCTGTTAAGCCAAGAGCTGGATTTGTAGTACAAGGTGAAGAAGGTATCGAATACTTTATGCCAATGGCACAAGGTTTCTTAAAAGCTCATGGTGCAGTTGGTAAGAAGATCAAAGCAGCAGTTCTTAAAGTTAAGCCAGAGTCAAACAGTATCGTTATCTCTAGAAGAAAACTTATTGAAGAATCTCAAAAAAACAAAGAAGAAAAAATCAACGAACTTATGACTGTTAATGAACCAAAAACTGGTACTATCAAGAAAATTACTAGTTATGGTATGTTTGTAGACTTAGGTGGAGTAGACGGACTTGTAAATTACAATGAGATCAGCTACAAAGGACCTGTTAATCCATCATCTTATTACAAAGAGGGTGAAGAGGTTATCGTAGTTATCAAATCTTACGATAAAGAGAAAGGTCACTTGTCATTATCTATTAAAGATGCTTTACCAAATCCATGGGAAGAGATGAGAGACGAATTAGATGTTGGTGATACTATTACAGTAACTGTTTCTAACTTTGAATCTTACGGTGCATTTGTAGATCTAGGAAATGATATAGAAGGTCTTCTTCATATTTCTGAAATATCTTGGGATAAAAATGTTAAAAATCCAAAAGACTACTTAGAGATCGGTGCTGAGATCAATGTTGAAGTTATCGATTTAGATTGTGACAAAAGAAGATTAAGAGTAAGTTTAAAATCACTTCTTCCTAAGCCATTTACAAAGTTTGTAAAAGAACATAGAGTAGGTGATGTAATAAAAGGAAATGTTGCAACATTAACTGACTTTGGTGCATTTATCAACTTAGGTGGTGTAGATGGACTATTACATAATGAAGAAGCATCTTGGGATGGAAACACAAAATGTAAAGATCTGTTCAAGAAAAATGATGAAGTAGAAGTTAAGATTATTAAAATAGATACTGAAAAAGAAAATATCTCTTTAAGTATTAAATCATTACAAGATTCTCCTGCACAAAAATTTGAAAATGAGCATAAATCTGGTGATATCATTAAATCTACTATCAAAGATATAAAAGATTTTGGTGTATTTGTAAAACTTGCTGATAACCTAGATGGACTTATTAGAAAAGAAGATCTATTAAAAGAAGAAGAGGGTGAAGAGAACGAACTTAAAGTTGGTGATGAGATCGAAGCAGTTGTTGTAAATATCGATAAGCCAAGAAACAGAGTAAGACTATCTGTAAGAAGACTTGCTTCTCAAAAAGAGAGAGATGTATTAAAATCTGTTAACGATAACTCATCAATGACTCTTGGTGATGCATTAGCTGGACAATTAAAATAATATAAGAGTTGGAGAAAATAATGAATAAACCTACAGTTGTAGTATGTGACCATATCCACGAAAGTGGATTGGAGATACTTAAGAACACTAGTGACATAAACTATGTATATGCAGCAGATATAGATAAAACTGCACTTTTGGATGTAGTTAAAAATGCTGATGTATGTATCACTAGAAGTTCAACTGATATTGATGAAAGATTTTTAAATGCAGCAGAAAATCTTAAAGCTGTTGTAAGAGCAGGTGTAGGTGTTGACAATGTAGATATGGATGGTTGTAGTAAAAGAGGTGTAATCGCAATGAATGTACCTACTGCAAACACCATAGCTGCAACAGAACTTACTATGACTCATATGCTTTCTTGTATGAGAAAAATGCCTTATGCTCATACTCAACTTAAAGATCAAAGAATCTGGAAAAGGGAAGACTGGTACGGTCAAGAGTTATATGGAAAAAAACTTGGTGTGATAGGTTTTGGTAATATTGGACATAGAGTAGCACTAAGAGCAAAATCTTTTGAGATGGATGTAGTAACATACGACCCTTATATACCATCTTCAAAAGCTACTGATCTAGATGTAGAATATACTTCAAACTTTGATGATATATTAGCATGTGATATTATTACTATACATACACCAAAAAATAATGAAACATTAAATATGATCGGTGAAGAAGAGATAGCAAAGATGAAAGAAGGTGTTATTTTAATAAACTGCGCAAGAGGTGGTTTATATAATGAAGAAGCACTTTACAATAATCTAAAAAGTCGTAAGATTCACATGGCAGGTATAGATGTATTTGCTAAAGAACCAGCTACAGATCACCCTTTATTAGATCTTGATAATATTATAGTAACTGCACACCTTGGTGCAAATACTGTAGAATCACAATACAAGATCGCAACTCAGGCTGCCAATAATGCAATAAAATCAGCTAGAGGCATTGGATACCCACATGCTCTTAATCTTCCTATAGATGAAACTAAAATACCTTCATTTGTTAAGCCTTATTTAGAGCTTACACAAAAAATGTCATTTTTAATTGCACAGATGGATAAAAGTGCAATAGAGTCTATAAAAGTTGAAGCAGAAGGTGAAATAGCTGAGTATTTAGATAGCTTATCAACTTTTGCAGTTGTTGGAGCATTGACACACAGTTTAAGCAATGAAAAGATCAATTATGTAAATGCTACATTTGTTGCAGAGGAGAGAGGGATCAAAATAGATTCTTCAGAACACTCTAATACAAGCCCTTATAAAAATCAAGTATCAGTTAAAATCACTACTAAAAATGGTGTTAATATGACATGTGGTACTATTTTTGAAGAGGAAGTTCAAAGAATTGTTAAGATAAATGATTACTTAATGGATATTGAACCTGCCGGTAAAATGATACTATTGACAAACTCTGATGTTCCTGGCGTGATTGGTAAAGTTGGTACAACTTTATCAGATGAAGGAATCAATATTTCTGACTTTAGATTAGGAAGAAGTAAAAATGGAGCACTTGCTGTTATATTAGTTGATGAAGATGTATCTGAAGATACATTAAAAAAATTAGAAAGCTTAGAAGCAGCTAGATCTGTTTCTTATGCTCAAGTATAATTACGGAGTGATAATATGGCACTAGGAATGAGTGATTTAAAAAAAGGTCTTAAAATAGAACTTGATGGGATACCATACAAGATTATAGACTATGCACATGTAAAGCCTGGTAAAGGTGCAGCATTTGTTAGATGTAAAATAAGAAACTATCTAAATGGAAAGACTATTGAAAAAACTTTCCATGCGGGTGATAAATTTGGAACACCGGATCTTCAACAAAAAACTATGCAGTTTTTATATGATGACGGTGAGTATTTACAGTTTATGGATATAGAAACTTATGACCAAATCGGTCTTACATCAGATCAGGTTGGTGATGCAGAAAAATGGATCATTGATAGTATGAATGTTGATATGATGTTCTATAATGGTACAGCAATAACTGTTGAACCTCCTATGACAGTTGAACTTAAAATCGTTGAAACTCCACCTAACTTTAAAGGTGATAGCCAAGGTGGTAAAAAACCTGCTACTTTAGAGTCTGGTGCAGTTGTTCAAATACCTTTCCACTTAGTGGAAGGTGATATGATCAAATGTGATAC
>JAYEKV010000106.1:14772-19932 GCA_034716855.1 Campylobacterota bacterium
TCGTTGAAACTCCACCTAACTTTAAAGGTGATAGCCAAGGTGGTAAAAAACCTGCTACTTTAGAGTCTGGTGCAGTTGTTCAAATACCTTTCCACTTAGTGGAAGGTGATATGATCAAATGTGATACAAGAACTGGAGAGTACCTAGAAAAGGTTAAGTAGGGAGCTTTTCGCAGATAACTCTGCGATAAAGCCCTTTCTTCATCAGTCATTTATTGACATAAATTCCTTCTTCAGAAAGAACTTTCTCTTGGTTCTCTACAAAAATCTCCCTACTTAACTATATGTTAGAATATGAATAATACAAACTAATTTAATTTTTAAAATAAGTTTAATAATTTATTTAGATACAATTCCAAAATTTTTTACAGGACAACTATGCAAAAAGAACTTATTATATTTGATATGGACGGTACGCTTATAGATAGTGGTAATGTTATAACAAACACTATTAATTATGTTAGAAACAATATAGGTCTTACTTCTATTCCTAAAGAGGATATGTTACATCAGTTGAATAACCCTGATATAATCGCTGCTGAATATTTTTATGGTACCAGTGCATTTACAGATGAACAAACTAAGCTTTTTGGTGAGTATTATGATAAGAATTGCATAAGTGATATAGTCTTGTATGACGGTATAAAAGAGATGCTTGAAACGGTTGATGTTAATTTTAGATTGAGTATTGCTACAAATGCTTCTGTAGAATTTGCAAAGAAAATGGTGCGACATCTGAATATTGATAATCATTTTGAGTTTATAATAGGTGCAAATTGTGTTGACAATCCAAAGCCTCATCCTGATATGCTTTTAAAAACATTAAAAGAGTTAGAAGTTAAAAATGATAGATCAATATTAATAGGTGACAGTCATAAAGACTTAAGAGCTGCAAAAAGTGCAAATATGGATAATATCTTGGTAAATTGGGGATTTACAGATCATAGTGAAGATGAAGCTGTTCATTGTGTAGAACAGCTTACATCACAGCTTTTAGATCTAGGTTAGATTATATACCTTCAGCTATCATAGCATCCGCTACTCTTTTAAATCCAGCTATATTAGCTCCATCTACATAATTGCCATCAACTCCATAATCTCTGGCAGTTAGGTGAACTCTTTTACAGATTTGTCTCATTGTAGTTTCAAGCATCCCTTCAACTTTTTCAAAAGACCATTTCTCCATACCAGCATTTTGTGACATCTCAAATTCACTAACAGCAACACCACCGGCATTTGCTGCTTTTGCCGGAGCAAATAAGATATTGTTTTCTTTAAATAGTTCAATTGCTTCAGGTGTTGAAGGCATATTTGCTCCTTCACTTACACTAATACATCCATTTTGGATAAGATTTTTTGCATCTACATCAGTAAGTTCATTTTGTGTTGCACTAGGAAATGCACAATCACAAGGTATAGTCCATACATGGTGTCCACCTTCTGGGTATTCTTCTATTGGAGTATATATAGCATCTGAGTGATCTTTACAGTACTCTTCCAGTGAGGTTCTTCTTTTTAGTTTTATATCTTTTAGTGAGTCAAGATCAACCCCTCTTGGATCATAAACACTACCGTTACTATCACTACAAGTAACTGGTTTAGCACCTAATTGGTAAAGCTTTTCAATTGTATGAATAGCCACATTTCCGGCACCACTTACTGTACATATTCTACCTTTAAAATCATCTTTATTGAAGTACTTTAACATCTCATCAGTAAAGTATACACAACCATAACCGGTAGCTTCAGGTCTCATAAGACTTCCACCAAACATAAATGGTTTACCTGTAAGAACACCTTCATAAGATGATGTGATTTTTTTATATTCACCAAATAAATAACCTATCTCTCTTCCTCCAACACCAATATCTCCAGCTGGTACATCTATTCTAGGTCCAATAAATTTATGTAGTTCTGTCATATATGCATTACAAAACTTCATAACTTCAAAGTCTGATTTACCTTTTGGGTTAAAGTCACTTCCACCTTTAGCTCCACCTATAGGAAGACCTGTCAGTGAGTTTTTAAAAATCTGTTCAAAGCCTAAAAATCTTAAAATTCCACTGTTTACACTTGGATGAAATCTAAGACCACCTTTGTATGGTCCAAGAGCATTGTTAAACTGCACCCTATATCCTGTATTTACCTGTACTTGTTGATTGTCATCCATCCATACAACTTTAAATTTGAATTGTCTATCAGGTGTAGTTAGTCTGTCAATTATTCCATGCCTTTGATAATCTGGATTACTGTCAAGTATCGGTTTTAAACTATCCAAAACCTCTTGTACTGCTTGAAAGAAGGTATCATCACTTGCACACTCTCTATGTTTCATTTTTTCAATTATTTCATTTGATATACTCATATTAAATCCTTGTTTTTATATATACTAATAATATCTTAAATATTTTTATATACATATTATGATACTATTCGCAACATACAGATTTGCGTTATAAAGGTAACCATATATGCCCCTATCAAACTTAAATAAAGAACAATATGCTTCAGCAACTTGTAAACTAGGACACAACCTTGTTATAGCAAGTGCTGGAACTGGCAAAACCTCTACTATCGTTGGGCGTATAGGATGTTTGTTGCATAGTGGTATAAAACCAGAACAGATATTATTACTTACATTTACAAATAAAGCTGCAGCTGAGATGGTAAGCAGAGTTGCAAAGTATTTTGATGACAAAACAGCAAAAGCGATAGTATCGGGAACTTTTCACAGTGTAAGTTATAAACTTTTAAAAGCAAGTAATGCACCTATAACTTTAAAACAACCAAGTGAGCTTAAAACTCTTTTTAAATCTATCTATGAAAAAAGGGTATTTACTCAAGAAAGTGACAGTAAACCATATGACGGTGGATATTTATATGATATGTATAGTTTGTATCTAAACAGTAGTGATAAGGAGTCATTTGAAGAGTGGATTACCAATAAAAACAGTGATCATAAAGATTATGTACTTATATACCAAGATGTAGTAGATGAATTTAACAAGCTAAAAAAGCAGTACGGTTATGCAAATTTTGATGATCTTCTTATATATATGTTGGAGCTTCAAAAGAAAAAAAACTTTGACTTTATGGAGATACTTGTAGATGAATACCAAGATACTAATCCTTTACAGGGTAAGATACTAGATGGCTTTAAACCAAAAAGTTTATTTTGTGTAGGTGACTATGATCAAAGTATATATGCTTTTAATGGAAGTGATATAGGTATCATCTCATCTTTTAGTGATAGATATGATGGCTCAAAGATATTTACTCTAAATAAGAATTACAGATCTACAGAGCCTATTTTAAATCTTGCAAATAAAGTTATAGAACACAATCCAAGAATCTATGAAAAAGCTTTGGAAGTTGTAAGAAAAGAGAGAGACCATATACCACAGCTTTTAAAGTTTGATGAGCTTTATAATCAGTATGAATTTATAGCCAAACAGATATCTCAAAGTAACACACCAAGAGATGAAATAGCGATAATATATAGAAATAATTCAAGTGCTGACGGTGTAGAAGCAAATCTTAGAGAGTACAGTATAGAGTGTAAAAGAAAAGGCGGACATAGTTTCTTTGATGCCAGAGAGATAAAAGCAATTCTGGATATTATTGTACTTTTGGTAAACCATAACGATATGATGGCATTTATACATCTTATCGAATATGGAAAAGGGATAGGTAAAGCTATTGCTAAAGATGTTTTTGAGGCTTTGGTAAGAGTAGGGCATGGGAATATGTTCCATGGTCTATTTAACCCTGATAATTCAATTATTAAGCCATATAAAAGTACAAAGACCACTAATGTACAGCTTGGACTTTTTGATGATTTTATAGAGATGGGATCTACAGCTAAGTTTAAAAACCTAGGTTGGGAAAATAAGTTTTTGAATAATGCAATATTAAAACATCCAAAGCTTACTTTAGAGGGTGGTATTTTTCTATATGATTTTTATAGTTTGATGAAAGAGCTTAAGCGTATACAAAATCCTCAAAACCTTATAAAACATATACAAGAACATAAGTTTTTTCAAGAGATAGTTGAAACACTTTGTACAAATAGAGCAAAACAAAAAGATGGAACAATAAATGAAACTATGAAACAATCTGCTTTTGCCAAAACGAAAAGAAGGGTAGAGACCTTAAAACAGCTATCTACAAAACACAAAAGTATAACAAACTTTGTAAATGCAATGATCTTAGGTGGAGGAGAGATGAGTGAAGGTGCCGGGGTAAACCTGCTTTCTGTACATGCCAGTAAAGGTTTGGAGTTTGAAGAGGTTTATGTTGTTGATCTAATGGATGGAAGATTTCCAAACAGAACCCTTATGAGTAAAGGTGGAAGTTTAGATGAAGAAAGACGACTTTTTTATGTTGCAGTTACAAGAGCAAAAGATATTTTATATCTATGTTATGCCTCTTACGATAGAATAAAAAAATTAGATTTTATCCATAGCCCATTTTTAGTAGAAGCAGGTATGGTAAAAGGTGATAAAGAGAATAAAGAGGAAAAAGAATAATGTTTGAAACTTTAAAACTAAAAATAATATCGTATATATATAAAACATCGAAACAACCTGTGAAGTTCCCTGAACTTTTAGCTGCAAATCAACTTTTTCAAGAAGGTATGAAGCTTGATGGAAGCAAGCTTGGTTTTAGGCTAAGGCTTGGACGGGCTTACATTGTATTCTTGCTGTTAGCACATATTGTTATACTTCCTGTTGCATTGATACTACATGAAGTGTTTACTATTTTGGATTGTCATGCTTCTATAGTACTTGCTGTATTTTTTACAGCACTATTATTTGGTATATTCAGTTTTTTCAAAGACTGGACAAGAGACTGTGTAACAAAACAAAGAATCAAACAGATGTGGAGCCTTCACTTTCCCCACTTCCCTTTTGATGAGTTTTCTAAAGAGGTTGCTGATATTTATGCACAAGCACAAGAGGAAGAGGTGAAGCATTCTAATCTTGAAAAATATATTTTAGATAAGCTTTCTGAGTAATAGAGTTATATAAATTGAATAGATAAGCAGTATTCGGTCTTGAAGGGTGGTTGCCTTGATAAAGCTAATATTTTTTTGCTTTTAGATGATCTAAGTGGCGTACTGTCTGAGCGTTAATAAAAGTGACTGAATGTCACTTTTTAG
>JAYEKV010000107.1:0-5746 GCA_034716855.1 Campylobacterota bacterium
ATAGTATGGGGAAGATCGTTTATCTCGTCTTCATTTATCTCACTTATTATGAGCCATTTTATATCTGAGCCTACATTTATCGTAGCATAAGCACTTAGAACCTCATTGCCTTTATAGTTGGTGATATCATGAATACCGCTTTTATCTTTTGAGCCAAGCTGTGTAGATAGTGTGTTTATCTCTTGTTTTGTGTTGATATTAAAGCTGCTTTTATCTAGGTATGTATCACTTCTTAGATGTTTGTCTGCACCTACAAGGTAGTCTTGCTGAGTTGAGCCATAACCTTTTCTAAACTCCATTATCTCATTTATCTTTTCAGGTTTGATCTGGAAAATAAGTATAGATTCAAAATACCCGTCTATTATTACAGGAGTAGCCACGAACATTGCAGGATAGTTTAGAATAGAGTAATGTTCCATATCACTTATTTGTGTCTTTTTTGTCTCTTTTACTTTTTTATATAGCTTTGTAAGGTGTGAATCTTGTAAAGAACTATGAAGAAGGTTTTCCCCGTAGTCTTTGTTTTTTACGGCACTGTAGATAATATGTCCATAGTCTAAACTTGCAAGATGGATGTTTGAAAGGTTGTAACTTTCTAAGAATAGATTGAAAAAGCCATCTTGCCTTTGGCTCATTCTTTGGATATTTTCATCATCAATGGGAAACTTTTCTTTCTCTTCAATGGTTAGCTCTTCAATATCATCAAGATTTGAAAACTCTAAAACAAAGCTTTTGAGTGTTTGTGTTTTTGTGAAAACCTCTATGTTTGATTTTATTCTTTCAAAATAATTTTCTATTTGTATTTTTTTTATATCTCTTGCTGTTTTTAAAGAGTTGTAGTTGTTATCTAAAAGTGAGTCTGTTATTTTTGTTGTTGAACTAAGTGATATAATAAAAGTTAACAAGATCAAGGGGACTAGAGTTAAGCCAAAAACTTTCGTTCTGATTTTTACGTTTGGCAACATTATTTTCCTTTGTAATTTTTTGAAATGCTAGATTAAAAGAGTTACAAAAAAGTTACAGTTATTTAATTTATTATAAATCTTTATATTAGTAGAATTCCAAAAATTGTAAAAAGAGAAAACAATGAAAAAAAAGTGCAATATAAAAAAAGTTGAGATAGTTGCAGATGTAAAGTTTAAAAACAGTGAAGAGAAAACTTTACAAAAGATAAAAGATTTTGTAAATAATCAAGATATAAAATTAAAATATATAGTTGAAACAAAACCCTACTTAGAGATAAAAGAGTTAAATTGCGGTAAAAGGGTTAATCTTGGCGATTATATCTTAAAAGATTCTAACGGTATATTTTATGTTTCATCTAAAGAAGCTTATAAAAAGTACAAAGAGAAACACAAAAAATAAATAGATGACACTTTAGTTATAAAGTGCCAGATACTCTTTTGCCGAGTGTTTCCAAGAATTATCAACCTTCATATTGTGTTTTGAGATCTTCTCAAATTTTTTATGATTTCCATATAGAGATAAAGCTTTTGCAACAGCGTGCATAAACCAGAAAATATTATGCTCCTCATATGTTATACCTATACCTTTATGGTTTTTTAGGTGTTTATAGTCCACATCTGTAAAGTCAATTACACTATCTTTAAGTCCCCCTGTTTTAGCCACTATTGGTAAACATCCATACTTCATGCAGATCATCTGATTTAGTCCACAAGGTTCAAAGGTGGAGGGCATAAGTAAAAAATCAGAAGCAGCATAAAGTTTTCTGGAGAAGCTTTCATTGTAACCAACTTTGATATAAACATTTGGATAAGATATGCTGATATTTTTAAATATGGTTTCATAATGATCTTCACCGCTTCCAAGTATCACAAAGTTTGCTTCAAAATCTTTTAGCAGATCTAAACTCTCTATTAAAAGGTCTATCCCTTTTTGATAGGTAAATCTTCCAACAAAGACAAACAATGGCTTATCTGCTTCAATAAACCCAAGATCTTTTAAGAGTTTCTTTTTATTTATGTGTTTATCTTTATAAGTTTGTAAAGAGTAGTTTTTATATATCATATCATCACTTTTTGGGTTAAAAGTATCGTAGCTAACACCGTTTAATATCCCTTGCAGTTTATAGCTGTTTGTTTTTAAAATATCATCAAGGTCGTTTCCAAAAAGAGGTGTTTGGATCTCTTTTGCATAAGTGGGGCTTACAGTAGTTACATTATCACTGTAAAATATACCCGCTTTTAAGAAATTTACCTGATCATGGTACTCTAAAGCTTCAGGTTTAAAACACTCATCCCAGTCAAGTTCAAGCTCATCCATAATACTTTTATCAAACACCCCTTGATATGCAAGGTTATGGATAGTAAGGATGGTTTTTTGTGGTAGATGGTATTTTGTCTTGGCTAGTAGTGCTATAAGAGAAGTTTGCCAGTCATTTAGATGGATTGCATCTATTTTTAGACTCATTCTTAACATAGTTTCCAAACAAGCATAAGAAAATAGTCCAAACCTAAGACCGTTATCCCCAAAGTCACCGTAGCCGTCTTGATACAGACCGCTTCTGTCACACAAAATAGGGTTGTAGATAAACAGCTCATATTTATTGTTTTTATTTACAAAAATATCAAACTGGTGTTCAATACCGTTTAGGGTATAGTTAAAAGTAAGT
The DNA here is from genome assembly GCA_034716855.1 of Campylobacterota bacterium. Classification (GTDB taxonomy): domain Bacteria; phylum Campylobacterota; class Campylobacteria; order Campylobacterales; family Arcobacteraceae; genus JAIOSF01. Next base: position 2,633 of record JAYEKV010000107.1, read on the forward strand.
TCCGTATATATTATCCCAAATTTCTCCCTGTTTATTGTTTGATATAGAGGAAGGAGGGTATAAACTTTTGTTGTTTTTCTTAATGCCTCAGGGAGACTCTGTGCCACATCTCCAAGCCCTCCACTTTTTGCGTACGGGTACATCTCGCTTGTACAAAATAAAACTGACATCTATTTTTCTCCTTGTTTTGTTAATAAGATTTTTGCTGCAACTTCAGGTAGAAAGGTATTTATAAAAATATCGCTATCTATCTCAAAGCCAGCTGTTTTGTAAAGTCTTGGAGTGATAATTATATGAAATCTATTTGGATTGTTTCCATTTTGAAGGTCACCGTTTTTTAATATCATGTTAAAAGAGATATCCCCTAAAGCTTTAAAAAGTTTTTTAAATACAAAGTTACCCACTTCACTTAAAGCATAAAGCTCTTTATCTTCACACGCTATGATTGAAGCTATATCCTCTTTACATATTATCAATATCTCAAAAGGGTATTTAGAAGCATAAGGGTTAAGTGCAATAAAGCTGTTGTTTTCAAATAGTATCCCTTTTCCAAAATTTTTCTCATCACTTATAAGATCATCGAAAAAATCTCTTTCATGTTCTAGTTTATACTCTTTGCAATACTCCATATCCTCTTTTATTTTTTTAGGTAAAAAAGGTGTCGCTATTATTTGTGAGTGTGCATGCTCTTGTGAAGCTCCTGCATCAACACCGTGGTTTTTAAAGATGCTTAGATATCTTAATCTTATATCTTTTTTAAGGTCTGCAACTCTTAATTTTATAATATTAAAATAGTCAAAAAATTCACCTGTTTCATACTCAAACATCTGTTTTTTATGATCTGGGGTCTCTATAATAACCTCATGTGCCCCAAAGCCGTTCTTTTGTTCAAAACTAAGCACTTTTTTTGAAGAGGGCGGTTCTTCAATACTAAGAGCATTGTAAAGGTTTGGTACAACTCTGCATCTCCAATTATTTTCATCGCCTACTCTTAAAAGCTCATTTGGAGTCAGGTGTTCATTCCCTTCATCAAAAGGGCACTCTTGGCTTATAGAAGTTGTTGCAATATTGTTTGCCATAGGTCTTTTTGCTCTGCTTGGTGCAAATAGTACCCACTGTTTGTAAAGTTTGTTGTATCTAAATTGGGAATCCATATCTCTCCTATACATACCATTTTTTTAATTCAAGATTTTCAATATCTATAAAAAACTCACTATAAACGGGAAAGGTTTGAATAGTGGTGTTCTCTTTTTTTACTATAAATTTAAAATCTATTTTTTGTTCAGATATATTATCTTTTAAAACTTTAATCTCAACATATGAGTTTGTATAAAGTATATCAAGCTTTTCTATCTCTTTATTGTCCAAAAGTATGGAGATTTTTTCATTATTTGAAAAGTCACCCTCAAATAAAAAAGAGATACTGTTATTATCGTAGCCGTAAAATACTTTATTGACTATATTGTTTGTAGAGTCCATAACGCTGAACTCTTTTGTTATATCTATCTCTCCACTGTCAAGCCACTCAAAATAGTCACTTTTTTTACCGTCTACTTTTGAAGTGATAAAGCTGTTTGGTTTTTTATGAAAAGTGTTGTTTTTATCTTTTACTATGGGGGTTAGTATCTGGACTGGAATATCTTTATTCATAAGCTCATAGATATTCATAAGATGTTTTCTAAAAAGATCATCAAACTCTTTAGCCTGCACCGTAAAGTGATCATCCCCGTACCACCAAAACCAGTCGCTTCCAAGAGCTATCATAAACTCTTTTTCAATAAGCTCAATAACCTCTTTGTTTAGGTGCTCTTTTTGTTTGTCGTAGTGTTGTTTAGTTAGATCCAAAAGTTCCCAAGCTTTGTTTTTCTCCTCACTTCCTATCCATATATCAAAGTTGCCGTTTATCCAGCTTCCGCTTGAAAGGTATGGAAGCTTTATATTTTGGATATGTTTATCTTTTGAGATCTCATCCATGGTGATACACTCTATCCAAGGTGTGTTTTCAAAAAGTGTATAGAGCTCATGGAAAAATTCCGACCCGTTATTTGGGAAAAACTCCCAAGCATTTTCACCGTCAAGTATAACATTTACCAAAGGGTTAAAGTCACAAGAGTCGTATATCTTTGTAAGATGTGATACAAACTCTTTTGCACTTTGCTTTGGATCCTTTTGACTGTATTCAAACCCTATGGCATCACTTAAAAAATGATCTCTAAACCGTACATCTATACAGTTTGGCTTGGTATCTATAGTGTAGTTTTTGTAGATATTTGTTTTATCTCTACTGTTTATAGTTTTAAAAAGTATCTCCTCATCCGTACAGAACCACCCAAGAGAATTTGAAGCAAAAAGTTCTGCCGTTTGTAAGCTCACACTCCCCTCAGCAGGCCAGAACCCTGTAGGTTTTTTTCCAAAGTTTTCTTCAAAGTAAGCTATAGCATCTCTTGTGTTTCTTTCCCCCAGCTCTTTAAAACTGCTTTTCATATGAGGAACAGTTACATCCGCTCTTGCCTCTTTTGCACTTTGTATATCTAAAAGAAGAGGTGTAATAGGATGGTAGTATGGTGTGGTACAAAGGGTGATCTTTTTTTCATCATTTAGTTGTTTGTAATACTCTAATATTGAAGGTAAAAACTCTATAAGTGTTTCTATTAGTTCAAGTTTATCGTTGTGTGTAAAAACTCCCCCTTTTAAAAGAAGAGTTTTAACTATAGGGTTGTTAGCTCTTAGGTAGTTACCGCACCAAGAGAGTAAAAAAAGAACCTGTGTATCTAAAAGCTCATCATGGGTAAAATCTTTTAGAGTGTTATGAGACTTGTATTTTAAGTATAGTTTATAATATCTATCAAGCGGTTTTATCATATTCTTTTCATTTGAAAGAAAAAGATAATGCTCAAAAAGTGATAGATCCTCATCGTTTATAGATCTTACATCTTTTTTTAAACTCTCCAACAACTTATCGTTTGCATTGTTTTTTATATATGACTTTATCTGCTCAATAAGAGAGGGTACTAGATTGTAAGTGGCTTTTACACTTTTAAAACTTTGAGCATACCAAGGTATATCGTAATAGTCTTTGATAGAGTGCAAAAATACCCAAGGCATCATAGTAGA
>JAYEKV010000108.1:0-5741 GCA_034716855.1 Campylobacterota bacterium
TCATCTATGGCACTGCTTGGTTCTAGATTGTTTAGGATTGATATATCTGTAAATGTTGCTATGGTATTTACCCCTATAACATTTCCGCTAGTTCCTATCACCACAAACATCTCACAGTCTTGTATATGATCATTTAGCAGCTCATATTTTGGTGCTTGTTCCCCAAAAAACACTATATTTGGTCTAAGTTTCTCTCCACACTTTGTACAGATACCACCATTGTATTGCTCAAGTTTGTCATACCCTATATCTACTATTTTTTCACAAGCACTATTTCTACATCGAACCTCTCTTAAAAAGCCATGCAGATGTATCACATCTTCACTTTTTATACCGGCTTTTTCAAAAAGATCATCTACATTTTGAGTGATAACTGCTATATCGTTTCTGTATTTTTCTTTTAATTTAACGATAGTTTTATGAGCATGATTTGGCTCTTTTTCTTTTATATCTTCTCTTCTTTTATCGTAGAACTCTATAGTAAGAGCTTCGTTTTTTTCAAGAGAGTCATAGTTACACACTACACTTACATCATAGTTTTCCCACAGACCATCACTCTCTCTAAAGGTACTTATCCCCGACTCGGCACTAAGACCTGCTCCACTTAATATAACCACTTTTGCCATCTTAACCCCTCTTTATTTTATGATATTAAAAATCTATGTTCATCTACCCATGTTTTCCACTCAGGTGAGCTTTCAACATCAAGTCCCGCTTTTTGCATATCTCGTATAAGCATTACAGCAAATTCTCCGTTTAGTTGTAGTGAAAATTGAAGAATATTTGTAAGATGTTCAGTTGTAAAGTTCTCTTTTAGTGCATACACTATCCCTGTAGTCATAGCATAAAGTGCAGAGTTTCTTTGAGGTATCTGCACATCATCTCCTTTTAGTATATCTTCAATATTAGGAAGCTCATCAATAACTTTACAGTAGTTTGTAAACTCTTGTGCAGTCTCTTTTCCCACAGCTCCCCCTATTACATTTTCAAGAAGTTTTTCATCTACTTTTGACTTAAGTATATCATCCACAAATTTCCAGCTTCTAGGTGTGGCAAATGACTTTTGAGATGACTTTGGATCAAACATAAAAAGATCACTTGGTTTGTAGCTAAGATATGAGATGATCCTTTTATCTATGTTTGCATCATAAGCCCAAAGTTTCCATGAGTCAAAATCAAGATCAAAGTTAAGATGAACAAATCTGTTTGCTAGCGGTGTAGGCATACGATAGGTCACACCTCTGTCACTTTCGTAGTTTCCGGCAGCTACTATAGAGTAGTTTACAGGCAGGGTATATTCTCCTATTTTTCTATCAAGTATGAGCTGGTAAGCGGCTGCTTGTATAGTAGGTGGTGCAGAGTTTATCTCATCTAAAAAAAGTATACCAAACTCTTGGCTGTTTGTGTCTGGCAGGAATTCAGGCTTTGCCCATACAGCTTTTTTCTCATCTTTTTCAAAAAACGGTATTCCTCGCAGATCCGTAGGGTCTAAAAGTGACAGCCTAAGATCTATAAAGTTCATCTTTTTTTGATTTGCTATTTGTGAAACTAAAGAGGACTTTCCAACTCCTGGATTTCCCCAAATAAATACAGGTATCTTACTGTCTATTAGTGGTATAAGTGCATCTTTTAAATCTATTGCTTTCATATGTTTATTTCCTTAATTTTTAATCCCAAAAGTCATCATAAGCAGCTCTTTTAAACTGGCTGTTTTTATCTTGGATGATTCCAAGATTATTTCTACTAAACTCTTTATATGTTTCGTTATTTGAAACTAAGCTGTGATATTTGCTATCTATTTGCAGCTGCATTAGTATATTTATCGGTGTAGTACTATTTTGTGCAAGTGCTGTGTTTATGTTTTGGTCATTTTGATTATACAGTTTTGTAAGTATCTCTTTTGGTGTGTTTGTATTAAAACTAAGGGAGATATTTATGTTTATATCATTTTGTTCAAATAGTAGTTCATACTGCTTGTTTTTTAAAGAGATGTTGTGTGAAAGAGCAATATTGTAAATAAGGTCATTTAGTTCTAAATATTTTTCTATAATATCTTCAGGGCAGTTTTTATTTTTAAGAAGATTTATATTTACATTTTCTATATTGTTTTTTTCTAGTTTTAATATCTGTTTATTATTTAAAGTGTTGTTTGATGATAAATATACCAGCTGTGTAGGTGTAAGGTTAGAAGATACAAGTATATCAAATATCTCATCATCTAAAGGTATGTTTTTTAAAGCAAGTTCTTTTTGTGTTTGGATATTTAGTGTGTCTTGAAGATTTTCTTTTGATATATTTCCTGAGATGATTAGATTTTCTATGACTTTATTCTCTTTTGTTTCATAAAGTTTATTGCTTATCATTTTATTTATAGATTGGTTTAGTGCTAAAAATATCAACTCGTCTTTATTTTTATTTTTTAGTATCTGCATAAGTAGAGGTTTTGGTGTGTTTGGATTTAGTGCTACAACCTCTTTTAAACTTAAGGGTTGATCGGCTTTTGCATTTTTGTCACTTATAGAGTATGTTGGCATATTGTATATACTTTCAAGAAGTTTACTATTTGTTGTTTCAAGTGCTGTGTAGTATATACCTATAGGGGAGTGCTGGATGTTGTGGTTGGTCTCTTGTAGGGTACAAAATCTGCTTACGATCTGTGTTGCTACATCTCTGTTCTCGTTACTATCATGTAGACCTTCATCTTCCCAGTTGTAGTACTTTAGAAGTGTTGTGAAAACTTCATCACTAAAGTATTTATTTAAAAGTAGTTTTGTTAGTCTTTGTTTATCTTTTGAGATTTTTATAGCCATGATGATAGAATCTACATCAAGATTGGAGCTAAACTGCTTCTCAATATCTTCTATAGTTACAACCTCTACGCCATCTTTTGAAAGTAGATAAAACTTATCTTCTAAATGTACAGGGGTCATATACCCTTGAACTATCAAAGAGCTTTCCTCTATAGTGTTTACAATCTGTGCTTCATTTTGTATGAAGTATCTTATCAGTTCATCTTTTTCGATCTTTTCGCCATGCCCTGAAAAATATATCTTTTTGTTCTTAAAATCTATCATACCTAGAATCTTAGCCAATCAATTTTAAGGGTAAATAAAAAGTGAAATGTAACTATGGTAGAATATAATCATGTCAAGATATAAGCTATTACTTTTTATAATTTTTACGACAATTATATATGCCAAACCTATTACTATAGATAAGCATACAAATATGTTGGATATTCTTTCATCTTCACAAGTTTATATAGATAAAACAAGAGTATTAAGTATAGATGATATACAAACTAAAGCACTACAATTCAAAGAAAATAATAACAGTAGACTCTCTTATGGATATTCACCCAATTTTGATGTTTGGATTAAATTTACACTTCAAAACAATACAAACCACAACATAGTAAAGATACTAGAGTATGAAAATCCACTTACAACAAATATTGAGTTTTTTGATATAAAAGAGAATATATCCTATAAAGATGGTCTGTTTCAAATAGACCCATCAAGAAAAACAATCAATCCTACTTTTAAAATATCACTAAAACCGCAGGAGAAAAAAACCTACTATGTAAAAGCAGCATCGCATATAACTACACTTATTATTAAGCTTAATATTTATGAAAGTGAATCTTTTTATGAAAAAGAGATAAAGCATCAGTTTTTGTTAGCACTATTTTTTGGTGCGATGTTTGTGTTGGGTATCTATAATCTATTTATATACTTTTTTACTAAAGATGTGAGTTATTTGTACTATGTATTTTATATTTTTGGTATAGTTATCCACCATGCTATGTATGTTGGGATGGCTTATATTTATCTTTTAAGTAAAGATTCTATAGCTTTATTTTTATCATTTGCACCTTTTATTGTTGCATTTCCTATTTTTGCTATGGGGATGTTTACAAAATATTTCTTGCAAACCAAACAGTATAAGGTATGGGATACTATACTAAATATTTTACTAGTATTGATAGTTTGTACTACATTTATATTTGTTGTTACAGATATATTTGATACCTATCGAAATATTTTTGTTTTTAGTTTGTTTTTCTATTTAATTATCTTGACTATGTACGGTGTGATAAAAAGAAACAGACAGGCTTATTTTATACTTGGTGGTTGGATACTTATTTTTATAGTGTTGTTTTTAATGCTTCTATCAAGTAGTGGTATTTTTAATATATACAACTATTTGCCGTATTATGCAGAAGTATTGTTAGTTTTAGAAGGTATAGTATTTTCAATTGCTTTAGCAGATAGAATCAAACAGCTTCAAGTGGAAAAAAATGAGGTAAACAAAAAACTAATAGTTCAGCAAAAAGATGAAAAGAAGAGACTAGAGATACAAGTAGCAGAACAAACAAAAGATATACAAGAAGCTCTGGATGAAAAGGCCTTACTTCTAAAAGAGATCAACCACAGAGTAAAAAACAATATGCAGATGATAGTATCTTTACTTAGGCTTCAGTCTGATAAAATAGATGATCAAAAGATAAAAGAGATATTTAACACAGTACAAAATAGAATAAATGCAATGAGTCATCTTCATGAGCTCCTCTATAGACAAGACAATATCTCTCATATCAATGCTTTTACATATTTTGATGTGTTAAGCCAAGAGGTAAGAGAGAGTTTTGAAAGTGATGTGGATATAAACTTTCATATACAAACAGACCTAAAAATAGAGCAGGCAATATACTGTGGACTCATAGTAAATGAGCTTATAACCAACTCTTTTAAATATGCATTTCCAAACAATAAAGGCAATATAGATATAAAACTGTTTGAAGATGATGGATACTATAATCTAAAAGTATGTGATGACGGTGTAGGCTTTGACCAAAGTAAATATACAGATTCACTTGGTATGATTTTAGTAAATACCTTAGCAACACAACAACTAAGAGGAGATATATCTTTTGACTGTTCTAGTGGTGTAAAGGTTCAATTGAGATGGAAAGATGATGTGTAAAAACAAAATTTTAATAGTAGAAGATGAAACAATAGTAGCATTAGATATAAAAAGTGCAGTGATACAGCTAGGCTTTAGTGTTACAAGTACAGTTACAAACTACGATGATGCATTAAAAAGTGTAGTAGAAGATGAGCCTCATATCATACTTATGGATATAAACCTCTATAATAGTAAAGATGGTATAGAAACAGCAAAAGCTATAAAAAAGATCAAAGATATACCAGTGATATATCTAACAGCATTTAGTGATGACAAAACTATCCAAAGAGCTATAGAAACAGAACCGGCTGGATATTTGACCAAACCTTTTAAAAGAGATGAGGTAAAGTCAACTATCAAACTAGCTCTTTACAAACTAGACCTGTCAAACAAAGCAAATCAAGTTCAAAGCTATACAGACCTTGGAAGCAACTACTACTATGATCTAAAGTACCAAAATCTTTTTTATAAAGAAAGCTCCATCAAACTAAGTGCAAATGAAAAAAAACTCCTGACCACACTTATAGAAGCAAAAGGGGTCACAGTACCTTTTAGCGTACTAGAGCATGCCATCTGGGCAAACGAAGCAGTATCAAACAGTGCCCTTAGAACCTTGCTATATCGTCTAAGATCAAAATTTGACTATAATATCATAGAAACAACCACATCTTACGGATGTAGTATCAAACTACCTTAGTACACACAAAATATTATACTTTATCTAATACTCTAAATCTTTATTATGATCCTCTATGGGTCATATTTATTTATCT
>JAYEKV010000109.1:0-5731 GCA_034716855.1 Campylobacterota bacterium
ACACCGTCTTTTTCATACAGTACTTTTAAATTTGCAAGTTGATAAGAATAAACTGTATTTTCAGGACTAATATCATAAGGTCTTATAACACCGCTTATCTGGATATTTTGTTTTTGTCCATTAATAAGCATCTGCTTTGAGCCTTTTATAAAGTAATTACCGTTTTGATAAGTTTCTTGAATTATAGCAGATATTGTTGTAGTAAATTCCTCTTCAGAGCTTTGGCTTGCATTACCTGTAAAGTTAGTTCCAGATTTAACACCAAAGTCTACTCCCATGACGCCTGAACTAACTGCAGGATTTTTTGAATTACTCAATATCCCTCCACCTAATGAAAGATTATTGTTTTTGGCTGTTTTTCTGCTATCAGAAGATTCATTATTCAACGACTCTTCTATATATACTTGAATTATATCTCCAACCTGTAGATCTTTTTTATCTGCAAATAAAGATGCACCTCTTCTTGAATAAAGTGATCCTTTCTTTTTATTTACTATAATAGGTTTTTTTGGGACTTGATACTTTGGTTTTTTATTGATACTTATCTCTTGTTTATTTGTTGTACAGCCTGCAAATACAAATAAAACTGTGATAATTGATATAATATTAAGATTCATATTTATTCTCCACTATTGTTTTAAGATCTATGGCTATCTTAATATTTTTGGCTGTATTTTTAACATACGCATTTACACCATATCTGATCAAAAGAGGCTCGATATTTGTATTATAATCACATACGATATACAATCTGTCTTTTATAATTTTTATTGACTGAACATGTTTTTGCTCTAAAAGATTTACTATAACAACTGCTTCTTTATAAATGGTTTTTTCTATCTTTAAAGTTTTTTCTATATCTTTTTTCTTGATATTGGTAGTTTTTTCTATGTTTAGTTCTTCTGTTATATTCTGAAATTTATTCCCCATATGTAGATAATAAAAATAAAACATTACAAAAATAAAGAGTATAGACAATCCTTTGATCAGAATTCTTTTTTTGTCGTGATTTTTTATTATAATAATCATCTATACCCTTTTAAATACTATTTAATAACAAATGATGTAAAGAAAATATCTTTTACACAATCTCTTTTTATATCTTCATTTCCTGCAGATACATCATTGATAATACCGTTTATCTCTTCTATCATTTCCTCTTTTAACATAGCTTTTCCACCTACAGTTAAAAGTTCTTCACTGCTTCTTGCACTTATCTGTCTAATAACTGCATCAATCATTTGTGCTTTATTTATTTCAACTATTTGAGCAATGCTAGGCTCTATAGTTTTTAACGAGAAAGAGAGTTTCATCAGTTTAGCTCTACCCTTTGCATCTGTTATATTTAAAACAAGCCCATCTATCTCTCCCATAAATGTTTCACCTGCTTCCTCTTCTTCTATTTGAGTTGCAGCTTGTTGTTCAGTCTGTGCTTGTCCTGCTTGTGCTTCTGGATCAAACATACCCTTTGAGTACATAAAATATGCCAATCCTCCAACGGCTGCTAATAATAGTACAACAAGTAATGCCAATACTATTATCATCCCTTTATCGCCTCCGCTTTTTTTCACCTCTTCGTTTGATTCTTCTTCTGCCATAATTATTCCTCCTCTTTCTTATCAGATTTTTCTTTTTCTTTTAGTATTCTCATTTTTTTCATTAAAATTGTAGATGTTTTTGTATCAAATTTTTTTAATATTTTCATTACTCTTTTATCTTTAAGCCTTATAAGTATATCAAAAACTTCGTCAATTTCACCTTCTTTTATCATCTCGTTAAAAATATTGATAGCAACACCCAGTTTCATTTTGCCGTACATAAGCATCGCTTTTGAGGTTATTACACGATTTATCTCATCCAAGATCTTTTGATTTTCATCTCTTACTTTTATTATATTTTCTTCATCTGATTTAATCTTATTGTGTATAGTTTCTAATTCAGCTTTTCTTTTTTGATATTCAAGTTCTTTGGCTTCATAAAAATCATTTAGTTCATTTTTTACTGCCATCAGTTCTTTTTTCTCTTTATAAAGATTACCCTCTTCCATCACAAGAGCAAAAGAAAAATTAACTAATAAAATAGTAGATATTAATATTTTAAGCAATCTCTTCCTCCATCATTTTTTGTCTAACAAATTTAGCCTGAACATATTCAGAAGCTGTTAACTCTTCATTTTTTAATATCTCTTTTGCTTTTAAAATTTTTTCCTCTTCCAAAATATAGTTATACTGCTCACTCTCTTTGTTCAATTCTACAATAATTTTGTCATACTGTTCAATCTTTTTTTTCAAATGTTCTTTTGTTTGATGCAATTTTATAATATGGCTTTTCATTGTCTCTTTATGTATCTGAAGAACTCTAAAGTCTGAAATAGATCCCATTGTATCAATAGTTGCCGTATGCATTTTTTTGTCTGTAGATCTCATCTCATCGTCTATCTCATTTATTTTTGAAAGTGCTTGTTGCTTCAAAGATACTTGTTGATTTATCTGTTGTTGTTTTAATTTATATAAAGCATCTATCATTATTCTTTTCCAAACAATATTATCATATTCCACAATTCCAAAGTATAGAATTCTATATGATCACCTATCCAAGGAAGTGAAATTACAATAAAAATAGAAACCAAGATCATTTTAGGTACAAAAGACAATGATGCATCACTTATTTGTGTTACTGCTTGAAAGATACTTATTATAAGCCCTATTACCATACTTACGATCAATGATGGCAACCCCAACATTAAAATGATTTTTACAGTACTTTGTGATATTGCCATTAAATCCATATTTAATCTTTTATTTTTATTGTGATCTCAATGGTTTTATTGTTTAACAATTGACTCAATACAGATAATAAATCACCTGCATTTTCTTTAGATACGCTCATTGTTGTATTTGCAGACTCATCAGATATCTCTTCATCTTCAGTGATCTGTTCAATACTTTCTATATCTTGTTCATCTATTGTTTCAGATTCTTCTAGGATATCGTCTGGAAGTTCAATATCTTCTGTTTCTTCTTTATTAGTATCATCTTCTAATAATTCAGGAGGTATTTCAATTATGTCATTGATATTTGGAGCAGAGGGCTCCTCTCCTAGTGCTTCTAAAACTTCTGATTCTATTAGCTCATCTAGTTGTGAAAATTCATCTGACATTTTATTCCCCTTTAATATTGTCAACAGTATTTAAAGCATCTAAAGTATCATCTTCTAGCATCTCATCGATAGTTGTTATCTCATGAGCTTTTGGTCTGGCATTTTCTATTGCTTCAAGCCTTTTATCGATGTATATAATAAGATCATCATAATCTCTTAGGCTTATATCACCCAAACCATGTTCATCCAGATATCTTTTATGAATACCGTCTTTAGGTACTAAATACTTAATATACTTAGAGATAAGATCATCAGTGATTATCTTAGTTTGATCTATTAAAAATATTTGATCTGATTCATTTGCAATATAAGACTTTATCTCATCTTTGCTCTGTACATCATAAATAATACCATCACCTATTTTAATCCGTATATTACCATGATCTATTATCTCATGAATTTTATTTTTGAATGGTATGGTGCCATAAATGTATATATTCAAAGAAACCTCAAAATTAAATTATTTGCTTTTATTATATCTTGTTTTTATTAAAATTTAGATAAAATACTTACTATTATTAAAATTACATAAATAGGGATATATAATATTGAAAAAAATTTTATTACTTCTTTTTTTTAACTTGGCACTTTTTGCCCAAACAATAAAAGATATATCTAATATAGTAGGCATTAGAGAAAATCAGCTAATAGGTCATGGACTTGTTGTAGGACTTCCTGGAACCGGTGATAAAAGCCAATTTACTATGCAGTCTTTACAGAACCTTCTTAGAAATTCTTATATCAAGATACCGGCTTCATCTATTAAGTCAAAGAACATTGCAACCGTAATGGTTACTGCGGTACTTCCTCCTTTTGCAAAACAAGGGGATAAACTAAAACTTAAGATATCCTCTATAGGCGATGCCAAGTCAATTGACGGTGGTCAGTTACTACTCACACAACTAAAAGGAGTTGACGGTAGAGTTTATGCTCTAGCTCAAGGTACAATCATAGCAAATAATGAGATACAGACAAGTGGATATATCTATAACGGTGCTATAGTTGAAAATGAAATTGACTACACATTAAAAGACCAAAATTCATTCACATTAAGTTTACTTAAACAAGATGCAAAAACAGCAGCACTTTGTGAAGATAAAATCAATGAAAAGTTTGGTCAAGGTATTGCGACTGCTTATGATACAAGAACTATTCAGGTAAAAAAACCTCTTGGGATGTCTGTTATAAGATTTATATCTCAAGTACAAAATATCGAACTTGATACAAATATGAAAAAGAAGATTGTTATAGATCAAGTAAAAGAGATCATAATAGCAGGTGCAGATATAACCATCAATCCAGTTACAATATCAAAAAAAGATTTCACTCTAAGAATCAAAGAATCAAATCTTAATGATGAAGAGTGGGAGGATCCTGCTAAAAATATCGGATTTGATATAGGAGATGATGTAAAAGTTGGGGATAAAGCTGTAGAGATAAATCTAAACAATGCACTTATCAATACAAAAAATGCTCCTACAATTTCAGATCTTATGAGATCTATGAAAATAATGAAACTAGAGATCAATGATATTATTGATACTATAAAAATGCTAGACAGCCTTGGGGCTATAAATGCAGAAGTTGAGATAGTGAGATAAAATATGGCAGAATTTTTAAGTCAAGATGAAATTGATGCACTTTTAGACATAGCGGAAGAAGACGGTGACCTTGGTGATATAGAAGAAACAAGTGCCGCCGCAACTGCAAAAGATAAAAGTTACGCGATATATGATTTCAAAAAACCAAATAGAATATCCGCAGATCAAATGAAAGCATTTAATGCACTTCATGACAAAATGCTAAGAACTACTATTAGTGATGTGTCTGCTATGCTTAGAAAAATAGTTGATATAAAACTATACAGTATCGAACAGATGACTTACGGTGAATTTATCCTTTCTATTCCACAAATAACAAGCCTAAATACTCTTTCTATCAAACCTCTTGAAGGAAGAATAGTAATTGAGTGTAATCCAGGGATAAGCCACAAGATAATTGCACACCTTTTAGGAAACGGTGACAGCGCACTAAGTGATTCTACAGAAAAAGAACTAACAGAGATAGAGATGCAGGTATTTGACCACTTTTATCAACTAATAGTTGGGCACCTTAAAGACGCATGGGAAGATGTAGCAACTATAAACTACAAAATAGAAAGTAGAGATACAAATGCAAATGCAATCCAGATCATCTCAGACCATGAGATTGTACTACTAGTAGTTTTTGAGATCACCATAGATGATGAATCAGGATTCTTATCTATTTGTTACCCGATTTCATATATTGAAGAGCTTTTAAATATTATCGTAGAAAAAGTTTTCGCTGAGGCAAAAAATAAAAAGGTAAGTAAAACCAAAGATATCAATACACTAATCTCTGGTGCAAGGATGAAAATCGAATCGATACTTGCAGAAACAGAACTAAGTATAAAAGACCTTTTAGACCTAAAAGAAGGTGATGTGATATCCTTTAGTAAAAACGCAACAAGTGCCTCTACAAGAATACGCATAAACAATAAAGAGAAATGGTCAGCAGCTGCAGGAAGTTCAAATAATAGAAAAGCATTTCA
>JAYEKV010000110.1:0-5708 GCA_034716855.1 Campylobacterota bacterium
TAAATTCACATTAATCCTTTATATAATCAAGATAGTAGATAATCATACCATATTTATTGAAAATAACCAAAATTGATAAGAAACTCAATTTATGGTAAAATATATCAAATATTTTAAGGATGATAATGACTTTATGTGATATAGGAAACAGTACTTTTCATTTTAAACAGGGAAAAAAAGATTTTAAAATATCTGTTGATAAAAATATAAAGCACCTACCAACAATAAAAGGTAAGATATATTACACGAGTGTAAATAATAAAGGAACAAAAAAGTTACTTAAAAAATATCCAGATGCCCTAAACATTGAAACAATAGTTAAATTTAAAACAAAATATCAGGGTATGGGTATAGATAGAAAAATCGTGTGTTCTTATATCCAAAATGGTATTATTATTGATGTGGGCAGTGCTATAACAGTTGATATAATGGATAATGGTAAACATAAAGGGGGTATAATAATACCCGGATTTAATGCTTATAAAAAAATTTATCCACAAATTTCAAAAAAACTTTCATTTATCTTCAAAAATGATATAAATTTAGATAAAATTCCACTAAATACACAAGATGCGATAAACTACCCAATTATTGGCTCAATCGTATCACAAATAAAAAGCATACATGAAAAGTATGAAAAAACAATATATTTTACGGGAGAAGACAGCAAGGTGCTTCTTAAATATTTCAAAAATATAGATATAAAATATAAAAAAAATTTAATATTTAACAGTATGAAAAGTATTATTAAACAAAAGGAAAATAGATGTTGACAATAGCCCTTCCAAAAGGAAGAATAGCAGAGCAGACTCTTGAGAAGTTTGAAAAAGCTTTTGATGAGAAATTCGTTTTCGAAGATAGAAAACTTATATTACAAAAGGCAGGTTTCACTTTTTTAAATGTAAGAAATCAAGATGTTCCAACTTATGTTATGCATGGTGCTGCTGATTTAGGTGTAGTAGGACTTGATGTACTTGAAGAGAAAGAGTACGATATAGTAAAACTTCTTGATCTAAAAATAGGTCAATGTAAAGTAGCAATTGGTCTTAAAAAAGGTGATAAGATTGATTGGAACAGATCAGAGATCACAGTTGCTACAAAACATACTAAAATCGCAAAAACATTTTTTGAGAGAAAAGCGATGGCTGTTAATATCGTAAAACTATATGGTTCTATAGAGTTAGCTCCTTTAGTTGGTCTTAGTGATTGTATAGTTGATATAGTTGAAACTGGTGAGACTATGAAGCAAAATGGACTTGAAGTAGGAGATACAATTATGCACTCCTCTGTTCATTTAATAGGAAATAAGAACTCTTACTATAGTAAAAAAGATAAGATATTAGATCTTAGGGAAAAACTTGCATAATCTTGATCTTTACGCTTTAGTTGAAGAACACCTTGGGTTTGAAGAGGAGATCAATAGTTTATATGAAACTATTAGAAATTTAGCTCTTGAATCTAATCCTTCTACTTTGATAGATATAGGATGTGGTCAAGGGGAGTTCTGTAAACAAATAGCAAACAAAGATTTAAAAGTTTTTGGTGTTGATCTAAGCCAAAAACAGATTGATGCCGCACTTAAAAAAGGTGTAGATGCACAATCTATTGATATAAAAGATGTGAAAGAAAAATTTGACTGTGCTACAGCTGTATTTGATGTGATAAACTATCTTCCAAAAGAGTATATAAAAGAGTTCTTTACTCACACATATGATCTTTTAAACGATGAAGGGTATTTTATCTTTGATATAAACAGTTTGTTTGGTTTTGAAGAGATTGCACAGGGTACTTTAAATATAGATTTAGATGATAAATTTATTGCAATTGATGCAAACTTTGATGATGATATACTATACACGGATATTACTCTGTTTACAAAAGAAAAAGATCTTTACAAAAAAGAGTTTGGAACTATAGAGCAATATTATTACGACAATGACTTTTTAGCAGCAACCTTAAAAAAGGTTGGTTTTGAAGTAACAAAGATAGTTGAGTTTAATCTTCACAGTGAAGATGAGTGTGATAAATATATATTTGTATGTAAAAGAAAATAAAGGGATAGAATGATTGTAGATATAATAGAAGATGTAAGTTATAAAAATTTAGTAGAAACACAAATATTTGAGCTTATAGAATACCTTATAAATAAAGATGAAGAGTTTTCAGTAACAGCAAATATAAGCGGGGTCTCTTTTGATCCTGAAATACCGCAAAGTATCTCTGAGAATTTCCAGAAATTTACTATGTTTACACTTATGAACTATACCTTTGATACTTTAGAATTAACAGAGGAAAATATAAAATTTGAGGCAGGTTTCGGTGCTGAGAACTTTGGTTCTGAAGTAACAGTACCCTTAACAGCAATCTTTCAAATAGTTGTGGATGAGTCTATATTATTTATAAATCCAACTGCCACTTTAGATAAAAACTTTCAATCAAAAAAGGAAGAGACGCCTAAAGATCAAAATGAAAGATCTATGAATGCTTTTAAAATGAATAAAAAAAATAAAGATCTTTTTTAATTAGATAAAAGATCTTTAAGACTTTGTTTTGGGTCTTTACCTTCTATGATAAGCTTCACCTCATTTGCAATAGGTGTATATATATTATTTTTACGAGATAGTTTATCTATAGCTTTTGAAGTCATAACACCCTCTGCTACTTCTCCTAACTCTTCTAAAATTTCATCTAGTGTTTTGTTTTTTGCTAGACCAAGACCTACTCTAAAATTACGACTTAATGTACTAGAAGCTGTCAAGAAAAGATCCCCAGCTCCGCTTAATCCAACAAAAGTATCTTTTGATGCACCATAATATGCACCAAACCTTTCCATCTCTACAAGTCCTCTTGATATAAGTGAAGCTCTGGCATTATTCCCAAGCTCTAAACCATCACAGATACCACTGGCAATCGCAAGTACATTTTTATAAGCACCCGCAACCTCTGCACCAATCACATCAGAACTGTAGTATGTTTTTATAAATGAAGGGAAAAAAGGTTCAAAACCATCATAGTACTCTTTCGAATTTGAGTTGATAACCAAAGCAGTTGGAAGTCCTTTTATAACCTCCGCAGCAAAAGATGGTCCAGAGATAAATCCAAGATTTTCTTTTGGTACGAACTGCTCATAGATATCTTGCAAAAATGCACCTGTATCTGCCTCTATACCTTTAGCTGCTACAAGAATTTTTTGACCATTATATTTAAAATTTGATTCTAACCATTGTCTTATAGACTGTGAAGGGATAGCGATAACTAGATAGTCACATTCTAGTGCTTCTTCAAGTGATACAAAATCCTCAATATCTTTTTTTGTTCTACTTGTGATAAGGCACTTCTGTTTCTGTGACAAAGCAAAATGCAATGCCTGCCCCCATTTCCCCGCACCAATTACACATATAGAACTCATAGATTTACGCTAATCTTTCTTTTAAAAGTTTGTTTACAACCTGTGGATTTGCACTACCTTTACTAGCTTTCATAGTTTGACCTACAAAGAAGGCAAACATCTTCTCTTTACCACCTTTATATTCAGCTACTTTATCCTCATTGTTTGCCAGTATCTCATCGATAATCGCTAAAATAGCACCATCATCAGATACTTGCTTTAGTCCAAGTTTTTCAATAACTGCATCTATAGTCTCATCATTTTCCATTAGATAGTCAAGTACCTGTTTACCTGCTTTTCCTGATATATCACCTGATTCTATAGCTTTTACAAGAGTTCCTAGTTTTTGTGCACTTACTGGAGAGTTAGTTACATTTATACCTTCACCAAATCTTCCTTGTAACTCTACAGTCAACCATGAAGATGCGTTTTTACCGCTTATACCACATGACATCATCTCTTCAAAGAAATGTGCCATCTCCTTAGTACTACAAATTACACCGGCTTCATATGCTTTTAGTCCAAACTCTTTTACAAATCTCTCTTTTTTAGCATCAGGCAGTTCAGGTATATCTGAATACTTTTCTATCATCTCATCAGTGATAATAAGAGGAAGTAGATCCGGGTCCGGGAAGTATCTGTAATCAGCTGCATCTTCCTTACCTCTCATAGATCTTGTCTCTCCTGTGTTTACATCAAAAAGTCTTGTTTCTTGAACAACTTCTCTTTCATATACACCATCTTCCCAAGCTTCTGTTTGTCTTTGGAACTCATACTTGATGGCTTTTTCTATAAACTTAAAGCTGTTCATGTTTTTTATCTCACATCTTGTATAAAGTTTATCTTCACCCTTTGGTCTAATAGATACATTTACATCGGCTCTAAAAGATCCCTCTTGCATATTTGCGTCACTTATACCAATATATCTTACGATACTGTGAAGTTTTTTAAGATAAAGGATAGCTTCCTCTGCACTTCTCATATCTGGTTCAGATACGATCTCTAAAAGTGGAGTACCTGCTCTGTTTAGGTCTACTTTTGAGTGGTCACCTGCATGTGTATTTTTACCTGCATCATTTTCAAGGTGTGCTCTTGTTACACCTATAGTCTTACTTGAACCATCTTCAAAATCTATAACAACTTCACCAAAACCTACAACAGGCACTTCAAACTGAGATATTTGATAACCAGTAGGAAGATCAGGATAGAAATAGTTTTTTCTATTAAAGATAGACTTTTTATTTATCTTTGCATCTATTGCTGTTCCTAGCTGTATAGCTTTATGTACTGCTTCTTTATTTAAAACAGGTAAGGCTCCTGGAAGTCCAAGACATGTTGGGCATACATTTGTATTTGGTTTTTCTCCAAAACTTGTAGCACATGAACACCATAATTTACTATTTGTATTTAACTGAGCATGAACTTCTAAACCTATAATTACTTCAAACATATATTACTTTTCCTTTATGATTATTATTTCAATACTTCTATATCTGCTGTTATTTTTAGAGTTTCAAAATACTCTTTTAAAAAACTTTCTTCTCTTAATCTCATAATTTGACTAAATACACTCTCTTTAACATCATTTAAAGTAATCTCTTTAATACCATTTTTAGATTTTACAAAGAACATATTAAAGTTTCCATTTTGTGAAAAAATTGAACTATATGCTTTAACAGCAGTGTTATTAACTACATATCTTACTTGTGGATTCATCTCTTGTTGCTTAAAAGTGATGTTTTGTATCATGATCTCATTGTTGTTGGTCATTGGGTTTGTTTTTAACTGTTGTAAAAGGTCTTTTCTTTTGGCAACATATGCAATCACATCAATAGTATCAGCTATCTTGAACTGTTCGATGTTGTTTTCATAAAAGATTTTTATATCTTCATCTGTTGCATATTTTAGTTTACCCGCAGAAACTTTTTTAACAAGTTTTTGATGCAAAAGCTGTTTTTTTATTTTTCTCTTGAATGCTTCATAATCTTGTTGTTGTTTTACAACCTCTTTGAACTGTATAATATCCATACCGTTTGAAGCTGCTATTCTTTCTATTTGATTTTCTACTTCAAATATATCTGCAGTTATATTGTTCTTTTTTATCTCTTGATCATATAATATATCATCGATCAAACTTGAAACAGCTCTGTTTTTAGAAAGACCTTCGTCTTGCACCTTTTTGTCTATATCATAATGTGTTATAGCTTCGTCATTTACAACAATAGCAATACCGTTTATCAAGCCTGCATTTAACACAGCCGATGTAAGTAAAACCGAAAATAAATACTTAAACATTTGTATCCTTTTTTATCTATATAAA
>JAYEKV010000111.1:0-5670 GCA_034716855.1 Campylobacterota bacterium
GATTTTATACAAGAGCTTAAAATTATTAATAAATTAGACGATGAAACATCAAATCTTGCTATTGGGGTAAGAAATGATGATGATATTTTGTATGGAATATTTCAAAAGCTAGTTGCCAATATTGATAGTGATACAAAAAACAAAATATTAAATAAGTATATATTTATAAAATATGAGCAAAGTACACACTATAAATATCTAAAAGAGATTTTGGCAGTAGTATTTCTTATAATCATTATTTTTTTGTATATTCAGTATAGACTAAATAAGCTCAATCTTGAACTTGAGACTAAAGTATCGAAGAAAACAAGTGATCTAAAATATTTAAATGAAAATCTTGAATCAAAAGTAAAAGAACAAACTTTTTTACTCCAGCAGCAAAATGAAAAATTAAAAGAGGCTCAAAGTATTGCAAAAATTGGATCATGGTCCCTTGATCTTTCTAAAAATAAGTTAATATGGTCTGATGAAATATTTAATATTTTTGAAATTGATAAAGATAAATTTGAAGCTTCTTATGAAGGTTTTATAAGCTCTATTCACCCTGAAGATAGAGAGATGGTTCATAATACTTATACTGAATCACTAGAAACCAAATCACCATATTCAATTAAACATAGATTGCTTATGAATGATGGAAGAATTAAATGGGTGATAGAAAATTGTAAAACTACTTTTGATGATGGTCAACCACAATTATCAATTGGTACCATACAAGATATAACAAAAGAATATGAGATCGATATACAGTTAAAAAATAAAGAAAAGCAACTGTATGAATCAGAAAAAATGGCAAGTCTTGGAGAGATGATTGGAAATATTGCTCATCAGTGGAGACAGCCTTTAAGTGCAATAAGTACAGCTGCTAGTGGAATACAAATTTCAAAAGAATATAATACTTTAACAAAAGAAAAAGAGGATGAGTTGTTAAAAAGTATTATAGACAACACTCAATACCTATCAAATACCATTGATACTTTTAGAGACTATATTAAAGAAGGAAAAAAGTTAAAAGAGGTTATTTTACAAGATATACTAAATAATGCTATAAATATTACCGAAGCATCATTAAAAAACAATCATATTAAACTTATAAATAATATTAATAGTGTTGAACCTATAAGAATAACAATGGTTATAAAGGAACTGCCACAAGTAATTATAAATCTAATAAACAATGCAAAAGATATTTTAATAGAAAATAATATTGATGATAAAATAATAACAATAGATTTAATCAAAAAAGAAGATAACATAATTATCAGTGTTGAAGATAATGGTGGTGGAGTACCCAATAATATAATAGATAAGATATTTGAACCCTATTTTACCACAAAGCATAAGTCCCAAGGAACTGGTCTTGGACTTCATATGAGTTATAAGATCATTACAGAAAGTTTAGATGGTAGGTTATGGGCTCAAAATACTAAAAATGGTGCAAAATTTTTTATAGAACTGCCTATTAATACGCAATAGTAATCTTAGTGATTATAATTTGTCAACGAATATTAATTTACTTTTTAGTAAAATTAAAGTTAACATCAAAGGATTATTAAATGAAAATAAATTTACTATTTACTATATTTATTACTATTCTAATCATATTCAATACTGGGTGTGAAAACAAAAAAACAGAATCAAACAAACCTGAAACATCACTGCCGTTTAAAGGACAAACCATAATGGTTATAGTTCCTACTCTTCATGCAGGGTTGATAAGGGGACCTATTCTTGAAGAAGCAAAAAAGTTTGAAAAGAAAACAGGTGCAAAGATAAGAGTGGTAACACCTGGATGGAATGAAACCATAGAAAAAACAAAACAATCCCTTACAGATCCAAACCTTCACTATGATATCTTTGTGGTTATATCAATGTGGCAGGGGATGCTTTTTGGCGATGACCATATAGAACCGGTACCACAATGGGTAAAAGATAAACTTGACTGGGAAGATGTACTTCCAATATATAAAAACTCTGTACTTTCTTATAACAATAAAGCATACGGTATCCCATATGACGGTGATTGTATCAATCTATACTACAGAAAAGATATTTTTGAAAATAAACAATATAAAGATAAATTTCTTAAACAACACGGTTTTGATCTAAATCCTCCTAAAACTTGGGAAGAGTATAAGATAATAGCAAAATTCTTCAACGGCTGGGATTGGGACAATGACGGAAAAATAGAATACGGCAATGCAGTACTTAGAAAAAAAGGTGATATTGCTATGCTTCAATTCTTTGCAACTGCTGCAGCATATGCAAAACACCCTGATGATAAAGCTTATTTCTTTGATCCTGATACACTAAAGCCAAGACTTACTACACCTGCATTTGAAAAAGCTTTGGAAGATTATATAGAGCTTGCAAACTATGCACCAAACGGAGCAATTAGTTTTGCAGGACACGATGTAAGAAATAACTTTGTTACAAGTAATGTAGCTATGGCAATAGACTGGGCTGATCTTGGTATATACGCCTCACAAAATAAAATCTCCACACTAAATAACGATCAAGTTGGTTATGCTCAGATACCTGGCTCAAATAGTGTTTATAATTCAATTAGTAAACAATGGGAAAATAGATATAATGAAGTGTCATCAATAAGCGGAAACTGGAGCATATTTATAAACAAAGATTCAAAACATAAAAAACTGGCTTTTGAATTTGCTTCCCATATGGGTTCTAAAGAGCTTACCGGAAAACTTGTAGCTATAAGTGGAAATGCGGTAAATCCTTCAAGATTCTCACACTTTAAAGATGCAAAAGGGTGGATAAAAAGTGGTTTTACAGAAGATTCAGCAAGAAGATACCTTGATGAGATAACTAAATCTCTTACTAATAAGAATGTTGTATATGATATTACTTTACCAGGTGCAGGACAATACTATCAAGTACTTGATGAAGCTGTTTATGAAGCTTTAAAAGGTGATATTACTGCAAAAGAAGCTTTAAAAAAAGCTTCAGAAAAATGGGAAGTTATCACAGATAAAATCGGTAGAGAAAAACAGATAAAATACTATAAGGCAAGTTTGAACAACTAATGAAAAAATTAACAATAAAGCAAATATCATTATACGGTTTTTTAACAATAATAGCTGCCGTAATATTTAGTGCTTTTTTTATATATATTTTTCTTAGTAAATATGAAAATTTAAATTTAAAACATTCTATATATGACCAATCATATACAACTATGCTAGAGTATAAATACTTTACGGAAAGACTCCTTACAACTTATGATCTACCAAAAGAAAAAAAGCTGTGGCAAGATTCAAAAAAGAAATTTAAAGAATCTATGGATCTATTAAAAACAAAAGATAAACAGATCAATGATTTTTACAATGTAATAGACAATAAATCAAATAAGATACTTATAATGCTTGAAAATAAACTCTTCAAAGAGCAAAGTGTGATGGAGAAATCAATTCTTAGAAGACTTGGAGAGGGTCTTAACTCTAATGAGAAAAGCAACTACTATATTGCAATATCAGATCTAAAAAATGCAATAGATTACTTAAAACAATATGAGGAGTTTTTACTTGACGAACTAAAAGAACTTAGAAATAATCAAGAAGAGATAATGATATCAAGTATTAACGATCTTAAATACCAAGGTAGTCTTATACCGTTTTTAACTATTATATTTGGAATTATATTTATATTTTTTATACAAAGACTTATTGGCAGTGTTGAAACTGACCTTATCATAACAAAAGAGAATCTACAAGATACATTGGATGAAAGCAACTATATACTTAATGCTTCAATGGAGTCTATTATGATTGCAAAAAATGATGTATGCATAGATGTAAACAATGCTACACTAGAAACATTCGGTTATAGTTCAAAAAATGAGCTAGTAGGAAAACCCACTACCGTATTTATTGCACCTGAATCCACAGAACTTGCAAAAAGTAAACAAAAACTTGATGTAGTAGCTCCATATGAAGCAAACTGTATCACAAAAGATCAAAGGGTTATGCCCTCTTTGATACAAGCATACAATTATAAAAATAAAAAAGACGAAACAATAAGAGTATCAGCTATTATTGACCTGACACAAGTAAAAGAGCAAGAGGAGCTGCTATTCCAACAATCAAAGATGGCAACAATGGGTGAAATGCTTGAAAATATAGCGCATCAATGGAGACAACCATTATCTGTTATCTCAACATCAGCAACAGGGATAAAAGTACAAAAAGAATATGGTATATCTAATGAAAAAGAAGAGATTGAAGCATTGGACACAATAAATAAATCGGTTCAACATCTATCAAATACTATAGATGATTTTAGAAGTTTTTTTAAAGCTGATAAAGAGAAAGAACAATTTAAAATATGTGATGCTTTTAAAAAAACAGAAGAACTTATGAGTTCAAAACTTAAAAATAGAAATATAAACATCGTTAAAGATGAACAAGATATAACACTTCTTGGATATGAGAATGAATTAATCCAAGCATTTATGAATATAATCAATAATGCGAAAGATGCACTTGAGGAGAGTGAGCAAGATAATAAAACTATATTCTTCACTTTAAAAGAAAATCAAAACAATGCAATTATAACTATAAAAGACAATGCGGGAGGTATACCACAAGATGTACTTCCTAATATATTCAACGAGCACTTTACAACAAAAGGTGACAAAGATGGTACCGGTATTGGTCTTTATATGACTAAAATGATCATAGACAAAATAACAGGAACAATACAAGCTGCCAATGAAACATATGAATACAATGGCAAAACTTATACCGGTGCTGTCTTTACAATTAAAATCCCTTTGAACTAAAATATTGTAGATGTGATAAGAGCCTGTGCTTTTGCGTTTTTTCCTGCCCTTCTACTATCATCTTTATTTATAATATTTGTTATATCAGATAAGATATCATTTATTTGAGTATCATTAAAAGTTGTGTATAAATTTATTTTATAGAAGTTTAGTAAACTATTATGATGATTTTTAGTAACTTCAATTGACATTGTACAACTCCTTAGATATGTATTATATCTAAAAATCCAAAGGAGATTTTATATCACTTTTATTTAATTCTTTTATAACATGAGTATATATCATAGTAGTTTCGATAGATTTATGACCTAATAGCTCCTGAATAGAACGAATATCAGTACCACTTTGTAAAAGATGAGTTGCATAAGAGTGTCTAAATATATGTGCCGATACTTTTTTATCTATATCACATTTTCTAACAGCATTTCTAATATTTCTACTAAAAGTTACTTCTAAAATATGATGTCGTCTTATTACTTCACTTCTAGGGTCTTTTGATACTTTACTCATTGGGAAAAGATATTGCCATTTTGTTTCATATTTTGCTTTAGGATATTTTTTATCGAGTTGATATGGTAACTCAACAGTTCCAAATCCATCAAGAGTATCTTTATGATGTATATCTTTTACTTTTTGAACTTGTAATTTTAATTCATCTTTTATTTTTAGTGGTAAAGGAATAGTTCTATCTTTTTGAGATTTACTATCCCAAATATAAAGTTTGTCATATCCAAAATCTATATCTTTAATTCTAATATTTAAAAGTTCACTCATTCGTAAACCACATCCGTACATTAATTTTAACATAACTTGATAAATACCATTTACATTTAAGATAATTTGTTTAACCTCATCAATAGTCAGTACAA
>JAYEKV010000112.1:0-17358 GCA_034716855.1 Campylobacterota bacterium
ATAAGTTTAGTTTTAGAAGGTTTTATATTTGCTTATATGTTAAGTTATCGTTTAAAACTTTTAGAGTTCAAGGTTAAAGATCAGCAAAAATATCTGCTTTTGAAAAATAAAAAAGAGCAGTTTGGAGAGATTATAGGAAATATTGCACATCAATGGAGACAACCGTTAAATAGAATCAACCTAAATTTAGCAGTAATAGATGAATCTTTAAAAGATGAAATTCCAAATAAAGATATAATTTACAAAAAAATAGTATCAACTGAAAAAAACATACATTATATGTCTGATACTATTGAAGATTTTATAGATTTTTATAATCCAAATAAAGAAAAAGAGCTGTTTAATATATATGATGTTGTAAAAAAAGCGTTGAAGCTTTTAAGTAATAGGCTTGAAGGTATTGAAGTAAATATTTTTATGGAGAAAAATATAGAAGTTAATGGAATATCAAATGAGTATTTGCAAGTTTTATTAATCATACTAAACAATGCTATTGATAATTTTCATATACAGAAAACACGAAACAGTAAAATAGATATAAGCTTGATAGAGGATAACAATAGTATCGTTCTAACTATTAAAGATAACGGTGGTGGAATAATAAAATCAAATATAGAAAAGGTTTTTGATCCATATTTTACAACAAAGTATAAAAGTGAAGGTACAGGATTGGGGCTTTATGTTGCAAAAATGCTTATAGAAGATAGTATGGATGGTATATTAGATGTACAAGTTGATGCTGGTATAACAGAATTTTCAATTAAATTAAAAAGGTGAATCTATGATAAGTAGTTTAACTTTGTTGTGTGTATAAGATGATCTGGAAGCACTAGAAGATACGGTATATTTTCTAAAAAAATAATTTGCTGATATTTATACAAATAGAAATGATACTATAGGGAATAATATAGTACAGTTGATATCACGATTTAAAAAGAAAGTAAAAAAGGCTATCAATAATGATGAGTTTTTTATTACAAATATCTATGGAAGTGGGTATCGAATTAAATGAGAAAAATAGACTATCTACTCTTTTGGAAATATCTGCTTAACAAAAAAATAAATTGCTACAGGCATCACTAGAAAAAGTAGTATAAAAACTATAGTATTTATTTCGTTAGCTATAGTAGAGAACATGATCACACCGTATACTACAAGTAATACAAGCCTGCTGTTTCTGTCAAACTTCAATTTTGACCACTCTTTTATATATCTATCAAAGTCCATATTAAAACTCCATCTCTAAAACTACTGGACAATGATCACTGCCTAGTATCTCATCCATAATTGAAGCATCTGTTATATTATCTTTTAAATCTTCACTCACATAAAAATAGTCTATCCTCCACCCTACATTGTTGGCTCTTGCATTTGCTCGGTAGCTCCACCAGCTGTAGTTGTGAGGTTCATCTCCATATACTTCTCTAAAAGTATCTATATATCCATATGATAAGAACTTTGTTACCCATTCTCTTTCAATTGGTAAAAAACCTGAAGTCTTTTCATTTGGCTTTGGTCTGGCTAAGTCTATACTTTTGTGTGCAGTGTTTACATCTCCACATATAATGATAGACTTTCCTTGTGCTTTTAAAGCTTCACAATGCTCTAAAAATCTGTCATAAAATGCCAGTTTGTAGTTTAGTCTATCATCATCTTTTTGACCATTTGGGAAGTATACATTAAAAAAAGCTATCTCTTTATTGCTTAATTTAAAATGTATCTCATTTATCCTACCCTCATCAAGTATATCCACACCCATACAATTATTTTCATAGTCCCAATCTATATCAGAATACAAAGCCACTCCTGATCTGCCTTTGATAGCAGAACTGCTTACATGAAGCTTTTGGAATTCTTTATCAAAAACAGTATCTGGTATCTGTTCTTGGGTAGCTTTGATCTCCTGAAGTCCTAGCAGTGTCACATCATCTTCATCTACCCATCTAAGAGCTTCTTTTTTATCAACAGCTCTTATTCCGTTTACATTCCATGAGATAAATTTATATTTTTTAGACATTTGTTCCCTTGATGTATATATTTTTTGTTAGATCATTTTATCAAAAACTTTATGAATTGTTACATGACGGTTCTTTTGTCAAGTTTATATTAGATTGAAAATCAAATCAATTATTTATTTTATTTTTGATAGAGTATAACTATAAAGATATTATATAAAAGGGTGGTTTATTTGAAAGATAGTAGGAAAGTATTGTTGTTGTTTTTTAGTATGTTTATAGTTTTTTCGGTTGTAATTATTAGTTTAATCGAAAATAATATGAAAAGTAAAATTGATGTTGTACTAAAAAAAGACAATGACATATTGAAGATTCATTACAGTACTTTAAATGAATATAAGAATAAATCTTCGAGTATTGTATTTAATTCATTAAAAGAGATTGAAAAGGGTAAAGTAATAGAGCTTTTTTCAAAGGCTTTCCATATAAAAAATAGATCACAGCGTACACTTATAAGAGAAGAACTTTACACTCTTTTAGAAAGAAAATATAAACTTATGAATAAAATAGGAATAGAAAAGATTCATTTTGTCTTTGCAGACAATATATCTTTTTTGAGGATGCATAAGCCTTCAAAATGGGGAGATAATCTATTTGATGTAAGAAAAGATATAGTTTATGTCAATAAATATAAAAAGAATATCAGCGGTTTTTCAGCGTGTAAGTCATCACACAGTTTTAGAAATATATATCCTATATATGATAGCAGTAAGAGATTTATCGGTGTGGTAGATTTAGGGTATTCAGGTAAATTGTTAGAAAATAGTCTTAGTAATATCAACGGTATTCATAGCCATTTTTTAGTTAATAAAAATGTGTTTGATGCAAAGAATTGGAAGAGAGACAACTTCAAAGAAAATTATATGCAAAGTGCAGAACACAAAGAATACTTTATAAGTATGACGCAAAACAATACAAAAAAGAAGTGTATAGAGCAAAATATAAAAAAACTTTCAAACTTAAAAGAGATCATAAAAGATAAAATATCCATAGGTGACAGATTTAGTATATATGCACAAAATGACGATGAATATCAAGCCATATCTTTTTATCCTGTAAAAGATAGTATTACTGATAATGTATCTGCATGGGTAGTATCTTATTCTGATTCTACACTTATAAAAGAGATTATTAAAAATATGTTATATGTAAAGATAATATCAATTATTATCTTAGTTCTTCTATTTACTCTACTATACTTTTTATTAAAAGAAAAGATATACCTAAAACAATTAGTTGATGTAAGAACAAAAGAGCTTCTTGATCTTAACGAAAATTTAGAAAATAAAATTTTATCAAGAACTAATGAACTAGAAGAAAAGAACAAACAGCTTTTAGAACAGTCTAAATTAGTATCTATGTCTGAACTGCTTCAGAATATTGCACATCAATACAGACAGCCTCTTTCAACTATATCAACTAGTGCAAGCGGTATGCTTGTAAAAAGTGAATACGGTATGCTGGATGATGACGAGATCATAGATAATTGTAACTTGATAATAGAAAGGTCAAATTATCTTTCAAATGTACTTGAAAACTTCAATACCTTTATGGATGATGACAATGAAAGTGAAAGGTTGAACACACAGCTTCTGTCCCGTTTGATATTCAAAGCCATGAAAGCTGATGATATAAAACTTATAGTTGATATTGAAGACGATGTAGAGATAGAGGACTATACAAGTCACCTGATGCAGATACTTTTAAATATCTTTCAAAACTCTATTGATGCATTTGAAGAGAATAACCAAAAAGAGAAATTTATATTTGTAACTACACAAAAAAATAATGAATTTCTAACAATTAAGATCAAAGATAATGCAGGAGGAATGGTAGAGGATAACTTACCAAGAATATTTGAACCTTATTTTACAACAAAGCACAAGTCTGAAGGTAAAGGTTTGGGACTAGATCTTGTATATAGATTTATTAAATATATGGGTGGTACAATAAAAGCAAATAATATAGAGTATCAATATAGCAATAAACAGTATCAAGGGCTGGAGCTTATTATTAAATTTGAAGTAAAAAGTTAATTTTATGTTACATTACTCTTACCCAATATATAGACCTCCTGCCGAAGCCGACAATATTATCTTGCAGATCACACATGGCTGCAGTCACAACAACTGCACATTTTGTACTATGTATAAAGTAAAAAGTTACACAGTAAGAGATCAGGAGGATATATTTGCTGATATTGATATCTTGGCAAAGCACTATCCTGATACTATAAAAGTTTTTTTAGCAGACGGTGATCCTTTGGGTGTAGATACAGACTATATGATAGAGATATTGAAATATCTTAAATTCTCTTTTAAAAAGTTAAGACGGGTATCTACTTATGCAACTACTTCAAACATACTCTCTAAGTCACCGGATGAACTAAAAAGACTTTATGACAATAATCTAAATTTACTTTATCTTGGAATAGAAACAGGTGACGATGAGATATTAAACAATGTAAACAAAGGTGTAGAAAAAAATGATATTATAAAATCCATAAAGCTTGTCAATGATGCAAATATAAAAATATCAGCAACCGTTATACTTGGTCTTGGCGGTAAAAACTATACAAAACAGCATATAGAAAATACTGCTTACATTATAAACAGTACTAAGATAAATTATCTCTCAACATTACAGCTTGGACTTGAAGATAATATTAAAAAGAGATTTTATAACAAATTTGAAGATTTTGAGCCTTTGGATGATGAAGCTATTTTAAAAGAACAAAAAGAGTTGATATCAAAAATAGAACCTTTGAATAAAATAATATTTAGATCAAATCACGCATCAAATGCCTTGCATTTAGCAGGTACTCTCCCAAAAGATAAAGAAAGATTGATTGGTGAAATTGATAATGCTTTAGAAAATATAGAGCAGTATACCATACCTAAAATATTTAGGGGTTTTTAATATAAATAAAATGATATAATCAAATTATAAGGAGTGTATCATGAAACATATTGTTAAATTACATGGTTTATTGGTTTTGATGTTGTTGTTTTCTTCTTTTTTATACGGAGGTGTAAAAGAAGATAGGCAAGAGATACTAGAAGACTCTAAAAAAACGCTCTCAATGCTTTATAAAGCCTATCCTTCGTCTAAAAATATTATAAGAGGTTCATATGGATATGCAACATTCAGTAATATAGGTGTAAATCTTATATTTTTTTCAGCAGAAGGCGGTAAAGGTGTAGCTGTAAACAAAAGAACCGGTAAAAAGATATATATGAAGATGGCATCTGGTGGTATAGGTATAGGTTTAGGGGTAAAAGACTTTAGAGCTGTATTTGTTTTTGATAATAAAAAGGTTTTTAACAGCTTTGTAAATAAAGGTTGGGAAGCAAACGCTCAAGCAGACGCATCAGCCAAGTCTGATAATAAGGGCGGTTCACTTGAAGGTGCTGTTACGGTTCAGCCCGGTATAAAACTTTATAAAATGACAAAGAACGGTTTGGCACTTCAAGCAACCATACAAGGTACTAAGTATTGGAAAGATGATGATCTAAATTGATAGAAAAAAAGAAGATATTTGATATAATTCCAAAATATTAGGAAAATGAATTGGCAAAGAAAAAAGTAGAAAAAAAACAAAGAGAATTTTTAAACAAAAAAGTATTTCATGATTATATTGTAGAAGATGTTATAGAGGTCGGTATTGAGCTTAAAGGTAGCGAGGTAAAGTCTATAAGAGCAGGGCGGGTCAATCTAAAAGATAGTTTTGTTCGTATCATAAAAGGTGAGGTGTTCATATTAAATATGCACATAGGTGCACTTGAAACTACACACACAACATATAGACCTGAAGAGAACAGAGACAGAAAACTTTTGCTTCACAGAAAACAGATAAATAAATTTTTTGAGAAAGTTACAAAAGATGGATATACTATAGTTGTAACAAAGATGTATTTCAATGACAAAAATATGATTAAGCTGAATATTGGAGTAGGTAAGGGTAAAAAACTTCACGATAAAAGACAGGCTCTAAAAGAGAAAGATATGAAAAAACAGTCAGACAGAATATTAAAAGCATGGAACAGATAATGGAAAATTTTAAAAAACTAAAGTTCGGTATCGTAGGTCTTGGATTGATGGGTGGATCGTTTGCAAAGGTTGTAAAAAAATACAATCTTGCAAGTGAAGTTGTAGGATATGATCATAATAAACAGCATGAAGACCAAGCCATTGCACTTGGATTAGTAGAAAGAGTTGTTGATATTGATGAGCTTTTAAACTGTGATATTATAATACTTTGTATCCCTGTAGATGCTATAGTGTCGTTTATGCCTACTCTTGAAAATATAGACAAAGATACTACTATTGTTGACTTTGGAAGTACCAAAAAGCTTATTGTTGACAATATCCCCGAATCTATTAAAAATAATTTTGTACCTGCTCACCCTATGACAGGAACTGAAAAATTTGGTCCATTTGCAGCAGTTGATGGACTATATGAGGGTAAGACTATAGTTTTATGTGATCTTGATCAATGTGATGAGTTGCATAAGCAAAGATCTCTTGATATTTTTAATGCAATAGCTATGAGAATAGTACATATGGATTCAAGTATTCATGATCTTCATGCCTGTTATATTTCACATCTGCCTCACGCTATCTCTTTTGGTTTGGCAAATACAGTTATGTCTCATGAAGACCCACAAAATATTATGACACTAGCAGCAGGTGGTTTTAAAGATATGAGTCGTATTGCAAAATCATCTCCAAATATGTGGACAGATATTTTTAGACAAAACAGAGAAAATCTTCTTGAATCACTAACCAGATATGAAGAGCATATGCAAGATATGAAAAAGATGCTAGAAGAGGAAAACTATGAAGAGATCCATAAGTGGATGGTAAAAGCCAATACTCTTCATGATATACTCTAAGGTTAAGATTTAGAATATTTTTTGATCTTTAATGTTTTTTTATCAAATATAAAAGTATCAAAATCATTAGCTATAAAACAGTTGCCTTTAAAGTGATCTTTGAGTTCTTTATCTAAAATAGCAATATCTTTTTTTGATTTATCAGGGTTTTTTGTATATCTTGGGCTTATATGGGTTGCGATTAGATTCTTTACATCACCATTTTGGGCTGCTTGCCCTAAGGCTTTTGCTGTTGTATGCTTTACTTTCTTCTTTAAATTATCAAATATCTCTTGAGTGTATGTGGCTTCATGTATAAGAAGGTCTATATTTTTTATATGTTTGGTTATAAGTTCAGGGTTACAGTTGTCTCCTGCTATGATTATATTTCTCCCTTTTATAGGATCTAAGAGATATTTTTGTGCTTCTATTTTTTGACCGTTTGGAAGAGTTATATTTTTACCTTTTTTTATCTCACCGTATAACTTCGAAGGCTTTAATCCTATAGTTTCAAGTGCTTTAGTATCTATATTACCACTTATATCATTTTCAAAAAAACAATAAGCATAAGAAGTTACACTGTGATCTAAGGGGAGGGCTTGCAGTTTAAAAGTGTCAAACTCTATTATCTCACCTTCATTTTGTATTTCAATAATTTGCGTATTATCTAAAAGAGATGATTTAGTATATTGTTTTACTGCTTCAAGATATTCTTTTATCCCATTAGGACCATATACAGTTAATGGTGTCCGTATCTCCTCCATAACTCGTGTTGATAAAAGACCAGGTAGTCCATAGCAGTGATCACCATGGAGGTGAGTTATGAATATCTTTGAAAGTTTTCCAAGTTTTAGGTCACTTCTCATAAGCTGATGTTGTGTCGCTTCTCCACAGTCTATAAGATACCAGTCAGGCTTTTGATCATAGCTTAAAGCAATTGCTGATAGATTTCTATCTCGTGAAGGTTTGCCTCCACTTGTACCTAAAAAAGTGATCTTCATATTTAGCTGTTTGACTCTATTATATTTTTTAGTTCAATACCATCTATCATCTCTTTTTTGATAAGGGTTAAAGCTACTGCATCTATTGCTTTCCAGTGTTTTTTTACCTCTTGTTGAGTTTTTAATGTAGCTTTATCAATCCAATCAAGTAGTCTTGTTTCAACTTTATCACTGAAAAGTTGTTTGTTCAGTCCTGCTGTCAGTGCAGAGATATTTATATACCCAAGCTCTTCATCCATACCAAACAGTGCGATTGCCGCATAAGCTTGCATTGTTGCAGTTTCTAGGTCACTTATGGCTCCTGTTTCCATCCCCTCGTCACCAAATTTCTCCATTTTGGCAATTCTACCGGCAAGAAGTACACAGATGTCGTTAAAGATATCATCTTTAGAGGTTGCATCTATATAGTCTTCATTGTGATAAGATACAAAACCAAGAGATTCACTTCTTGGTGCTACTGTTACTTGCTCGATCTTTATTTTTGGAAGTAGGTGATATGAAAGTACAGCATGACCTGCCTCATGATATGCTGTTTTTTTCATAGAGGTTTCTATATCTCTTATTTGTTTGTTTTCAAGTTTTGAACCATATTTTATAATATTTATCTGTTCTAAAAGTATCTCTTCTGTTAACTTTTTTATCCCTTTCCTTGCAGCAAATAGTGAAGCTTCCTGTCCTATCCTTTTTAGCTCATCTCCACCCATACCTGAGATATATCTTACGATTCTATCTATATCAATATTTTTATCATGTGGTTTTTTTAAAAGCTCCTCTATAAAAAATCTCCTTGCTTCCATATCAAGCTTTGGTACTTCTATTTTTATATCTATTCTATTAGCTTGTATTAGAGTTTCGGGGATGGTTGATATATCGTTAATAGTTATAATTGTAAATATTGGAGATTCGAAACTTTGTTGCAATTTATCAAGTTGTAAGGTGATTGGTTCTGTACTCATAGTAGAGATCACACCGTTTAGTATCCCTTCTGTATCAATATCTTCAAAGATTACAACAGCAGGTGCGTTGCTGTATGCTTTTTCGTATGCCTCATTTATTTTTGAAGGATCAAAAAGTTCAGAACCGCTTATTGTGATGTATGGCATTTTTGCCTCTTGTGCAAAAGCTTTACAAAGAAGCTTTTTTCCCATACCAATCGGACCGTAAAGTATCATCCCTTTTGGTGGTGTCATATGAAAACTTTGAAGTCTTTTAGGCTCTTTTAATAGTGAGATGATCTCTGTTAGTTCCTCTTTTACTTTTTTTTGTCCTGCAATATCTTCAAATCCAATATCTGATACTAACAGATTCTCTTTTGATGATACACTTATCTCGTCTTTTGTAAAGTATGCATCATCTATGATGCAGTTTGCACACTCTTCATCTTTTATTATCTTCCATTTTAAGGAGATATGTTTATGCTCTTTTTTTAAGCTTGATATGAGAGCTTTTTTATCTTTAAGTATCTCTTTTAAAAATTTTTTACTTTTTTTAGAAACAGAACATCTTATATATGTTATATCTTCTTTTGATTTTATCGCTTCATATATATTGGTAAATAGTTGTTTTGGAAGTTTTTGTTTTATATACTTTGCATTGATATATGGTGAAAGCGAGAGTGTTAAAAACCAGATTATCTCGTCTATATCAATATACTCTATAGAGATATTACTTTGTTTATTAAAGCTTTGTGACATCGTGTGCAGTGATCTTGTAGCTATTTTTATAAGTGTGTTTAAACTTAAATTTTTAAAAGGTATCACAGTGTATTCATTCATTAAGGAGAGTAATTTTTTATGAAATAGAGATTCTTTTACTCCATTTGTAGTTACGGATTCCTGTGACATCTTATCCATCAAAAGTGCATGTGCCTGTAATGGTTCTTGTTTTAACATTTTTTGGAAATCTTTTCTTCTTGTAAAGCTTGAGAGTCTTGTGGTTTCTATTATTATGATTGTGTTGGAAAGATCAAGCCCGTATTGCTCAAATTGTGTTAAAAAAGTATAAAGTGTAAGCTGTACTTGAAGGTCTGCTTTCTCAATATCTTTAAATACCAAGATAGAGTTTTGATTTTCTTGAAGAAAGCTAAACAATTCATTTTGAAAAGTATAAGTTGATAGATGATCTTCATTTAGTGCATAGTTACCGCTGTATTGATCCATATGAAAAGTTTTTACATTATCTATATTTGGATCGTTCTTGGCAAGAGTTTCCAGGATATATTTTTTACCACAGTTTGCAGGACCTACAAATGTAAAAAAAGCCTTTAGTTTACTTTTTGTTTGTATTAAAGTTGATTCAACAAGTCCCCTTATAAGAGACTCTACTGCTAAATCCTGTTCAAAAACTTCCTCTTTTATTTTTGCTTCAATTTGCGAAGCAGAGTTACTGTAATTTGCAGACTTTTTCATCTTTCAACTCCTGTTGTAATATCTTAATATATATCAAATTCTTGATGATTGTTATTGTGGTTTTTTATATTGTTTGTATCGAACTTTGCATTTTTAATATAGGCTATAGTCTCTTCAATACTATCAGTAATGAGATAAGAGTGCATATCTTTTTCATTTATAAAGTTATGTTCAAGCATAACTTTAAAGAACTCCTCTAAAGGTTCAAAGAATGATTTACCAAACAGTACTATAGGAAACTCCCCCATCTTTTTAGTTTGTATCAGACATAATGCTTCTGAAAGTTCATCTAAAGTTCCAAAGCCTCCAGGCATAACTACAAATCCTACTGAGTACTTTAAAAAAGTTACCTTTCTTGCAAAAAAATATTTAAACTGTAAAGGTATAGTTACAAAAGGGTTACCCTTTTGTTCTTGCGGCAGTTTTATCCTAAGTCCTACCGAGATCTTAGCACCTTTGTTTCCAGCTTCCATGATACCGTTACCTCCACCTGTGATAACAGCATACCCCTCATCTGAGAGAAGTTGAGATATTTTATAGGCATCTTTGTAGTATTTATTGTCCTGCGTTATCCTTGCACTTCCAAATATCGAAACAGCAGGAGGTAGACTGCTTAAGTCATCGTAGGCATCTATAAAGTCTCCAAGTATCCTTAGTAGTCTCCATATATCTTTATCTTTGTTCTTATTGTTTAAAAATTCAGTTTCTAAGTCAAACATTACAGGTGTATCCTTTCATTCATATCTACAATATGCACTTTTTCTTTTAGTTCACTTTTGACTTTTTTCTTTAATATATCAAGCTGTGGATGTTCTCCATGTATTAAGTAAACACAGTAAAGATCTTCTATATGATCTATAAAATCAATGATATTCTTTTGGTCTGCATGAGCTGAAAAACCTTCTACATAACCTATTTGAGCTTTTACATTTACAGGAGTTCCAAGTATAGATACCTCATTGTCTCCTCTAATAATACGACTTCCAAGTGTTGATTCTACTTGGAAACCTACAAAAAGAGCCATATTCTTTTCATCGCCTAAGTATTTTTGAAGATGATGACTTACACGACCACCTTCACACATACCACTTCCTGCTATAATAATTTTAGCACCTTCTTTTTCATTTATAGCTTGGGAACTTTCTTTTGAGTAAGTAAGTTCCAGCTCTTCAAAGCCAAATGGATTTTCACCATTATTTATAAGTTTGTTTACTTCATCATTGAATAATTGAGGAAAACCTAAAAATGTTTTTGTTACATCTATTGCTAAAGGTGAGTCCAGATATACGGGTATACCTTTTAATTGACCTTTTTGGCTCATCTGTTTTAGAAGGTAAAGTATCTCTTGGGTTCTTTCTACCGCAAAGGAGGGTATAACTACACACCCTTGATTGTGTAGTGTTCTTAGTATCTGCTTTTTAAATTCATCTATTGATATACTTAAAGAGCTGTGTATAGTTGAGCCGTATGTTGATTCTATGAAAATATAGTTTGAATTATCCCAAAACTCTATTGGGGTTGTTATGATCCTTTCATTTTGTCCAATGTCACCTGAAAATACTATACTTTTGTCTATCCCCTCATCAAAAAAATCTATCTTTACACTTGCAGCTCCTAAAATATGTCCTGCACTTTTAAAAGATACTTTTATATTTTCTTCTAAAGTAATAGATTCGTTAAAGTCTAAAAAAGTATCAAAGAGTTTTAAAGCAGGCTCAACATCATTGGATGTATATAGCTTTTTTTCTTTTGTTTCAAGTATCCCTGCTGAATTTTTCAGCATAAGTTTTGCTATAGAGAAAGTAGCTCTTGTGGTTATGATAGATTTATCAAACCCCTCTTTTACAAGTAGGGGTATTCTTCCTATGTGATCTAGATGTGCGTGTGTAACTATCAGGTAGTTTATGTCTTTTGGATCAAAGCCAAAGGGTTTAAAGTTAAGATCTTCCTCTTTCCCTTGAAACATACCGCAGTCTATCAATATTTTGATATTGCCTACTTCCAACAAGTGGCATGAACCTGTAACTTCGCCAGCCGCACCGAATGATGTATAAAATGCCATTAATATCCTATCTTTATATTATTTATTTATTATACATCTTTTTAATTATATAAAAGATTATATACTATATGATATGGTACAAACAATTGATAGGAAGAGCAAATGTTAAACAATAAACCAGAAATCTTGATAGTTGATGATATAGCTGAAAATATTAAGTTTGCATTAGAAATATTAAAATCAGATTATGCAATTGCTGTTGCTATGGGAGCTAAAAAAGCATTGGCTATGTTAGAAGATGGCTTGAATCCTGATTTGATCTTACTTGATATTATTATGCCTGAAATGGACGGGTTTGAATTGTGCTCAATTTTAAAGGCAGATAGAAGATTTAAGCATATACCTATTATCTTTTTAACAGTACTTGAGAATGACAGTGATATGATAGAAGGTTTGAACTTAGGTGCTGTTGATTATATCTCAAAGCCTATAGAACCGGCTGTTTTAAAAGCCAGAGTAGATACTCATGTAAAATTAAAAAATTACCAAGACACACTTTTGAAGAATTTAGAAGAGAAAGAGGTGCTGTTAGAATCACAATCAAAATTAGCAATGATAGGTGAAATATTTGAAAATGTAATACAACAGTGGAATCAGCCTATATCTTTAATATCAATGACAATTTCAAATATTAGAATAAAAAAATCTTTTAATAATTTAGATGAAGATCTACTTGAAAAACTTCTATGCGATGTAGAAACATCAACGGATCAGCTTTCTCGTAATATTAGAGAGTTTAATAGTTTTTTAATTGTAGATAGTAACAAGAAGTTTTTTAGAACTAAAGATCTATTCCAAAAAGTATTTGAGCTTTATGATAGTAATATACAACAGTATTTAATTAATATTCAGACTGATATAGAAGATATAGAGCTAAATACATATAAAAGTGAACTTCAACATGTACTTATAAATATCATTGGAAACTCAATAGATGCACTCGTATTTAAAAATAATAAATCCAACCACATCATAATAACAGCAAAAGTAGAAAAGGAAAAATATGTAATTACGATTTGTGATAACGGAGGTGGTATAGAAACGAATAATAAAGAACATATCTTTGATAAGTATTTTACAACAAAAGGGAAAAAAGGTACAGGTTTAGGACTTTATATGAGTAAAAATATTGTATGTGGTAAACTAAAAGGAACGATCAAGTCTAAAAGTGTTGATGAGGGTGTTTGCTTTATAATATCTTTACCCTTATAGTATTATATAATAAGCTATTTATTGAAAGTCGGCTCTAATATTTTGTATCACTTTATTAATCTGTCTTAAGTGTAATGAATCATCTATACCTTTTGTTAAAGTAGCTAAGTTTTTAAGCATTGGTTTAAATTTTTTAATTGCTGCTTGTGAAATATAACTATCTGAAATGGTTGATTTTGCTTTTATATCAACAAATGTTAAAACTACTTCTTGATTTCCAAGTAGGGCTGCATATACCAAAGGAAGTATTCCGTAGTTGTCCGGTATATCTTTTATCCTTGGGTCTATGAAGTTTATTATTCTGATAATACTTGACCTTCCTTTCCATACAGCAGAGTGCATAGGAGTTCTTCCAAGTTTGTCACTTATTGTATAGTCAAATTTAGCTACTTTAACTAGAGTTTTAAAAAGCTTTAAATTACAAGGTGTCGTTGCTATTATTTTACTAACAGCCGTCCATCCTGTCTCGTCTTGCATATTATGATCTACTTTAGAACTTATTAAAATACTAAGAGCACTTTGAAAATCTATGTTTGTATTATCATCTTCAAATACTTTTACAACATACTCAAAAAATAGATTGTGTCCGTCTTTATTGAGCTGGTATATATCAAGACCCGCTTTTGTGTACATTTTAAATATGGTAATATTATTTGATATTAAAGGTTTGTAAAATAATGGATCACCGGTAGAATCTAAAAAGTTAAGGTCTTTTTTGTTGTAGAAAAGCATCTCTTTGAGTATTCTTGTATATTGTGCATATATATTATTCTCTATTTTTGGATCTAATAAGATGTTATTAATCACTTCAAATAAGGTTTTACCGCTTGTATCAATTACAGATGGATCAGCTTTATATCTTAAAAGGTTTACTATTATATTAAAGCTTTCAATTCCTTGACTTACAGCAATAGATAAGGCTGTTTGTGTTTTATTGTTCTTGTTATTTACATTTATGCCAAACTCTAACAAAAACTTTACAATTTCATCATCATTTGACCTTACTGCTTTAAAAAGTACAGTTTCATTGTCATGATTTACTTTGTTAAAATTCAAGCCTTTCTTAACAAGTGCATTAGTTAAGGCTAATAAACTATTGCGTTTTTGTTCATCTTGGTTTTTATTTAACAGTAATATACTATCAATCATTTCCATTAGAATTGTATTGCCGTTTGCAATTTTGGAGTTAATATCAAAGCCGCATTTTATAATTGTATTTATAATATCTAATGAGTCAATACCAATCAAAGCACAATTACTTAAGTATGTTTTACCATCACTGTTTATAATTGTAGGGTCAGCACCATTTTCAATAAGCATTATTGCTATATTATCATTTCTTTTGACAGTCTTATGATTTAAAATAGTGTCTTTACTTGTATCGATATTATTTAGTTCCAAATTGTCAAATGATAACAGGTACTCAATAAACTCAAGATTGCCATATGATACTGCATCATATATAACATTTCTATTTTGATTGTTCTTTGAGTTTATATCTGCACCATTTTCTAATAAAATCTTAGCCATCTCATGATCACCAAGAATTATACTGTCTTGCAGTATGGTTCTGCCAAACTTATCTTTCTTATTTAAGGTTACATTGGTTGTATTTATCAAGGTTCTTACAATTCTATGGTTTTGGTTGTTTACTGCTATATCAAATGCAGTTAAACCATCATTATCCATGATGTCTGCTTTGATATTTTTTGATAGAAGCCATACAGCTTTTTGTATTTTTCTTGACTTTAGTGCTAAATGTAAAAATGTTTCACCGTTTTGATTTTGATGGTTTATATTTACATTGCCATTTTTAAGTATCTTTTCCAGTGAATTAATATCACTTTCTTTTTTTAATAATTCTTTTTCAAAAGCTTCTGCAGGTGATTCTTCTTTTCCAAAAAGTTTTTTTATCATTGTATATTTCCTGTATATTACTAGGACAAAACAGTATAGAAAGAGTTGTAGCTAGTGCAACTCGGCTATCTTGTTATCAAGACCCGTAGCTTTCCGTCCTTACTTCACAGTAAGTTTGGCTGATTTCATATATGATAATAAAAAACAACTTATATACAAGTTAATATTTAACTATAAATAAAAATTATATTCTTTTTGCATTATATTTGGTATAAAGGTTCTATAAATTAGAAAAGATTGTAACTTTTATCATTTTGTTGAAGTATTTTAGTGACACTATCAATATTTTTTCCAATAATATAAAGTGCATTGTAATTGTGTAGTTTTATTATCTTAAACAGCTCATCATCTTCTAAGCTTCTAGCTTCTAGAGTTTTTATATCACCGTATTTATAATGTTCTTGAAGATAATCTATCTCATATTGTGCTATATGATGATCTTTATTTGCTATGATAAATCTGTTTGTTTGACCAAAAGGGACCATCTGTGAGCTTTTATTTATAAACAGTGGTTTAAAAAGATCAAAAGTATTTATTTTTTTTGTTTCTATTGTATCGTTTATTAAATAACCAAGTTCTAAAAAGTAATTTATATAATGATATGGGAGTTTTACTTTATCATAAAATATTCCATCATATGAAAATGATGTTTCAAATAAAGAGTGGCAGGTAAGGTTTTGTACTTTATAATCTTTTGTACTAGTAACTTTTATATCCGGGGATATAGCTTTTAGTATATTCATATTTGTAGAATAAACTATTTGCTCAGATTTTATAGAGTATAGAGTTTCAAAATCATTTAGTATGTTATTTGATAAAAGTGTTGTGTTCTCATTATTCTTTGGTATAAAGTGTTTTATCATTCTATAAAGTATTTTATCAACTTTTATAAGTGTATGGTTGTGTTTAAGAAGTTTGTATCTAAGTGTATTGGTTATAGCTTTAAGTATATCATCTACTTTTATCCATGCTATCTCATCATCTGTTATATTTGGTTCAAACTGTGTGATAATTGCAAATGCACCGTTTTTTAGTGCCTCTTTTATCTCTTTTTCACAAAAAGCAAAAAAAGCATCACCTTCGTTTACTTTTTTTACATTGGTGTGTATTTGTGTGATAAAAGATATAGCAGGGGAGTTTAGAAGCTTCCCCTCAACTATATCAGATAGTGAGTTTATTTTCAATTTAGCTTACTTTTGTACCTGCTGTTTTAGAAGCTTCCGGTCTTAGAAGATGTAGTCCGTTCTCATCTTTGGCAGCAAGAAGCATACCTTCACTTAGCATACCCATTAGTTTTGCAGGTTTTAGGTTTGCTACTACACAAGCTTGAGTTCCTACTAGAGATTCGGCACTATAGAACTCTTTTATACCAGCTAGTATTTGTCTTGGATTCTCTTCCCCTACATCTACTTGTAGTTTTAGAAGTTTTTTAGATTTTGGTACTTCAACTGCTTCTACAATAGTTCCTATTTTTAGAGTTGTTTCAAAGAACTTATCTATTGTTATAAGATTATCCGGCTCTTCCTCTTTTTTATCTTGTACTTTAGCTTCTTTTCTAGGTTTTTCAACTACAGTTTCAGCTTTTTGAACTTCTGCTGTTGCTATTAGTTCTTCCTCTATTCTAGGGAATAGGGCGTCTATTTTAGTTATAACTGTATCACCTATTAGTTTTTTCTCTTGGATAAGTTTTATATAGTTTGCGTTGTCTATTGTTATACCTAAAGATTGAGCTATTTTAGAGATTTTTTCTGGCATAACACTATCAAGAAGAAGTGAAACTTTTGCCATGATATTTGTTATAAGTGACACAAGAGCCATTGCCTGTTCTTCTCTTCCATCTTTCATCATAGCCCAAGGTTCATAATCACC
>JAYEKV010000112.1:17458-19638 GCA_034716855.1 Campylobacterota bacterium
TTCATAGAGTCAGGAAGTTTTACACCCCAGTCAAATGATGTTCTTGAGATAGATAGATCATTTAGTCCACCCGCAACAAAGTTGATGATCTCTTTTGCTTTTGATTTAGGAAGGATAAATTCTGGATTTTCCTCATATAGTTTTAGTAGTTTATC
Organism: Campylobacterota bacterium; assembly: GCA_034716855.1. Lineage (GTDB taxonomy): Bacteria > Campylobacterota > Campylobacteria > Campylobacterales > Arcobacteraceae > JAIOSF01. The sequence continues at coordinate 17,614 of JAYEKV010000112.1, forward strand.
TTCATAGTTAGATAATCTAAAGAAATAACTTTCCTCTTTTACCACATTTGTAGGTTTACCACAATCTGGACAACCTTCACCATCTATTAGTTGTTGTTCTGTAAAGAATGTTTCACAACTTACACAGTAATGACCCTCGTAGTTACCTTTGTAGATGTCACCTTTGTCAAACATCTTTTGGAATGCTTTTTGTACACCTGCTTTGTGATCTTCATCTGTTGTTCTAATAAACTTATCATAAGTTATATCAAAATCATCCCACAGTGATCTGAACTTACCACTTACTTCATCTGCATACTCTTTTGGAGTTTTACCTCTTTGCTCTGCACTTGTTGCGATCTTTTGACCATGCTCATCTGTACCTGTTAGAAAGAAAGTATCGTATCCTACAAGTCTACTGTATCTAGCTAACATATCTGCAATGATTGTTGTGTATGCGTGACCTATATGTGCTACATCGTTTACATAATAGATTGGAGTAGTTATATATACTTGTTTACATGAATCTGACATTTATTATCCTTGGAATTATTCTATAATTATATTCGCGATTTTATCTAAAGATTGATTAAATTCTAATCAATCTTTATCTCCTCTTTTATATTAAGACCAAAACCGTTTAGTCCTACAAAAGAGTGTCTTCCTTTACTTGAAAGAAGTTTTATATCTTTTACACCTAGTTTATTTAAAACTTGTGCACCTATACCGTAGTCTTTTATATTTTCATTATCTTCATTGTTATCTTCTAAAAATATTAAAAGACCACCTTTAGATTGTAAGAAGTTAATTGATTTTAGCATAGATTGAAGTTTGTTTTCATTTAAAAATAGATCTATATCAGGCTTAATATTGTGAAATTTTACAAGTGATGTTTCTTGAATATCTCCAAACTGTATGATTGTATGTTTGTTATCCAGATGATCTTTGAATATTTTTTTAGTTACTTTTGTATTGAAAAACTCATCCTCATCACTGCTTAACTCTTCTACTAAACACTCATGAGCCATTCTATACTCAATAATATCAGAGATATAAACCTGCTTCATATTATGTTGATCTGCAAAGATATCAAGATCATCTCGTCTTGCCATAGTACCGTCTTCTTTCATGATCTCACAAATAACAGCTTCACCTGCAAGTCCGGCTAGTTTACAAAGATCAACACTACCTTCAGTGTGACCAGTTCTTACAAGTGCACCACCGTCTTTTGCAATAAGAGGGAAGATATGCCCCGGTCTTACAAGTTCTGCAGCTTTTGCAACTGGATTTGCAAGTATCCTTATGGTGTCATCTCTTTCACCTGCACTGATACCCGTACTTGCTTTGGCACAATCAACAGAAACAGTAAATGCAGTTTCATAAGATGATGTGTTTGATGCTACCATTGGATTTAGTTCTAGTCTGTTAGCCGTCTCTTTTGTAACAGCAACACAGATCAAACCTTTTGCATGTGTAGCCATAAAGTTTACTTTTTTATGGTCACTTAATGCTGCTGCATATACAAGATCACCCTCATTTTCTCTATCCTCATCATCAAGCATGATAACCATGTTACCTTTTTTGATCTCTTCAATTGCCTCTTTAACTCTTTGTATCGCTGACATTCTATTAGCCTTTATTATATTTATTTTGAGATTATAGCAGAAATTTCAAAATTTATCATAAAAACTCTTGACAAATATAAAAAAACCGACTATAATTCCGTCACTTAAAAAGAAACGCAGATTGGGGATTCGCCAAGCGGTAAGGCCCCGGCTTTTGGTGCCGGTATTCACAGGTTCGAATCCTGTATCCCCATCCACTTTTTAAGTATGTCGCGGAATAGAGCAGCTTGGTAGCTCGTCGGGCTCATAACCCGAAGGTCGCTGGTTCAAATCCAGCTTCCGCAACCAAATTATTTATTTTAAATTAATACTTGTAACACTTGATGTTATCCTAATGGGGATTCGCCAAGCGGTAAGGCCCCGGCTTTTGGTGCCGGTATTCACAGGTTCGAATCCTGTATCCCCATCCACTCTAATAAAA
>JAYEKV010000113.1:0-5551 GCA_034716855.1 Campylobacterota bacterium
CTTTGGTATTTCTTGCAAAAATAAGTGGTGCTTTATACTTTATGAATAATATTGACCATGAACCTATTTTGGATAAAGCTGTGGAGTCTTTAAAAATAAATTTATATCTATTTTTAATATTTTTTCTTGCATTTATGACATGGATTATTACTAAAGATGGTTTTGCTGTTGATGCTAGTGGGGTTGTATATATCCAAGAGTATAAGTACCTTATAAACTTTATAGAGATGCCTATAGTATTAGCTTTATTTTTAATTGGTGTTTTGATGGTATTGGGTGCTGTTTTTACTGCGATATTTTTTAGAAAAACTTGTTGTATCAAAACAGGTGGTGTGGGAATAGTACTTACAGTTATGGCAATTTTATTAAATGTAGGATTTAATAATACAGCATACTATCCATCAACAACCGACCTACAAAGCAGCTTGACTATAGTAAATAGTTCAGGTAGTCACTATACTCTTATGGCTATGAGCTATGCATCTTTAATGATACCATTTGTTATAGCATATGGTGCATATGCTTGGTATAGTATGGATAAAGTTAAGATAACAAAAGAAGAGATAGAAGCACCTGATGCTCACAACTATTAGGAGAAGATGATGGAATACGGATACGAGTTAGCATGGTTTAGTTTATGGCCTATAGTTATATATCTTGGATATAAAATAGCTATAAGAAATGTTTTAAAATTTGAAGGAGAGACAAAATGATAGCGATACCTGTAAAAACAGATAAAGAAAACCCAGCAGTTACTACACTGTTTGGAAAAGCAAAATGGTTTGCATATGTAGATGGTGAAAATGTAACTATAGAGAAAAATGATATTCAAAGTGGTCGTGCTGTTGTTGAGTATATGGTTGAAAAAGGTGTTACAAAACTTCTGTTTAATCATATGGGCGGTAACCCTTTTATGTTACTTCAAAAAGCTAAAATAGAGTGTTTTCATAGTGGAGATGGTAGAGTTTTGTTAAATGATGTGATAGAGAAACTAAAATCAAATAATTTAGTAAAAGTAGATGGTACAAATATGTCTGAGTATGTAGAGCAAGGGAATATGCACAACGGTGGTAGTAATCACGACCATGACCATAATCATCATAACCACAATCATAACCATTCACACATCCACTAAGGAGTCAATATGAGATTAGTATTTCCAACAAATGAAGATATGGGGTACCTAAGTAAAAGAGGTGCTCACTTTGGTAAAGCAAATTTTTATACTATTATCACTTTACATAATGCACAAATATTAGATGTAGAGGTGATAAAAAATCCAGGTCATGATGCAGGTGGTTGTGGTGATGCCATTGCAAATATTATGAATCTAAAACCAGACGCATTAATAGTAAGCGGTATAGGTGGAAGTCCTGCGAAAGGTTTCGCAAATGCTGGGCTTGAGGTATATTTTGACAAAGACTCTTTAACAGTCAATGACTCTATAGATAAGTTTTTACAAGGTGAACTAAAAGCTATAGGCTCAAGTGGTACTTGTAGTACACATTAATTATTGAAGTACTATAATTATAATTTAATATTATTATAAGTTTAAGTAAATAAAATTATATTTTAAAAATAAAAAAAGGAAAAAACAAACATGAAAAAAACATTATCAAAATTACTTTTAGCGGCGGTTATAGCAGCTCCATTTACAGCAAACGCTTCAAGTGAAAAACAAGATTTGCTCGCTGTTATCACAAGTGGAGATTCTATGACTCAATTTATGGGTTTGGTTTTAGCAACTCAAGCTAAAAAACAAGGTGCAAATGTAGAAGTTCTATTTTGTTCAAAAGCGGCTGATTTAGTTATCAAAGGGGCAGAGGAAGTTACTTTTAAACCAAAAGGGTTATCTGCAAATAAGTTACTTCAAGGTCTTATAAAAAGTGGTGCTAATGTTGGAGTTTGTCCACCGTATCTACCAAACAATGCTAAAACAAAAGCAGATTTAATAGATGGTGTAAGTGTAGCAAAGCCACCGAAGATTGCAGCTAAAATGTTAAAAGAAGATACTCAAGTTATAACTTATTAATATTTAGATGGATAATCAAAAAAATGAGGTGTTGTATAGTTCTATACAAAAACCTTTGTGTGAGATAGTACCTGTATTTTTTGTTTTGTTATTACCTTTATCTATGATAACATTAGCACACAATCAAAATGGTGTGATAGTGGGGACTATAATTTTACTAGTTATGATTTATGGTATAGTAAATATTTATAAATTATTATATGGTAGAAATCTTACAGTTTTTAAGAAAAATATAGTATTTAAACACAATGATAAAGAAGAGATATTTGAGTATCTTGATATAGAAAATATAGAGACTAAAAAAGGTTTTATAAATGGACTATGTGATACAGCAACTTTAGAATTGACTTTAAAAAATAAAAAGATAACTTTGGTAAATGTAAAAAACTATGAAACTATAAAAGATATCTTATGATAGATTATAGTTTATATTTCTTATCAACATTTATACTATCAACTATATTTGCAATAGCAGGGCTTGGTTCTGCTGTTGCTTTAGTACCTACACTTAATATGATTGGTGTATCTTTTGATATAGCAAGAGCTTCAGGGCTTTTTGTAAATAGTATATCAACTATCACTATTAGTTTTTTAAACTTTAAAAATAAACTTTTTGATAAAGATTTTGTAGCTCCATTAGTACTTAGCTCTGTTGTATTTGCTTATTTTGGTTCAAAATTTTCTTTAACTATTGATCAAGATGTAGTAAAAAATATTTTTGGTGTAGCTCTTATAATAATTTCTACGATGATATTTTTTAAACCTAAGAAAAAAATAGATACAGATACAAATAAAAAAAAGATACTTATTTTTTCAGGTGCAATTGGTGGTTTTTTCTCGGGGTTTTTAGGTATTGGTGGTGGTTCTATCATAGCTCCTATTTTATTTTTATTTGGATATGACCCTAAAAAAGTGGCATTGGGTATATCATTTGTTATCCCTTTTTCATCTATAACTGCATTTAGTACTTATGCATCTGTTATCTCTTTAGATTATATCTTATTGTTAGTAGTAGGTGTTGCTGCATATTTTGGTGGGCTATTGGGAAACTATATATTAGTTTTTAAAATATCATCACAGATGGTAAAAAATATTTTAGCAATAGCTTTATATTTACTTGCTTTTAAAATGCTATTTTTTTAGCTTATTGTAGTTATAATTCAAACTAAAAAAAACTAGAGGATACCCTAGATAGATCAAACAAAAGGAATATAGTGAAAATAAGATTGTTTTTTTTAATAACATTGTTAATAACATCATTGCATGCCCAAGTGCCTGCATTTATATTACATCATGACGGTCTGGTTGACCAAAGAGCACAAGATAAGATGAAACAGATACACGATGAGGTGAAGTCAAAACTAGGTGTAAATCTATATCTTGATGTAAAAGAGGATAACGGTATTGATCCTTCTCTTCCAAGAGAAGATAGAATAGCTATGATGAGAAAAAAAGAGGATGAGTTAAGAGCTAAAATGGTTAAGCCTTATGCTGTACTTACTATCTCTATCAACCAACTTTATACAAGTATACTTTATAGTAAAGACCTTGATGGTGTGATAGATAAAAGTGATATACTTGATGGTTATGTTATACCACTACTTGCTTCAAAAGATAAAAATACACTTTTTGCTAAAACAAGTGCTGCAACATTAAATGGTTTTGCACAAATAGGTGATTCTATAGCATCTTCAAGAGATATAGAACTAGAGTCAAGTATAGGTAGTGAAGGTAAGACTGCTGGAACTATCTGGCGTGTATTTATGTATACGATTGTACTAATTGGTATAGGTGCATATGCAGTTATCGTAATGCGTGAAAAAAAATATAAAGGTAAATAATATGTCAGAAGAAACTAGAGACAAATCAAGAGATAAGTATATATACATAAAGTTTATATTGATATTTTGTATATCATTATATATGATCGTATGGACTATCATGCAAACTGCAAAAGCTGGAGTAGGTTTGGATGATGATAATGCTTTTTTAAGTGACTACCAAAGTGTTGACAGAAGTTTCAACAAACTTATAGGGCAAAATAACAGCTTTGAACAAAAGTACAATATCAAGTTTCAACTAAATGGTGAAGAGATCTTTGGTCTTACATACAAAGATGTGTTCTTAGCACAAAGAGCAGTTCAGTTAAGAAAAACAAGAAAAGATATCATTAAAATAGGTGAAAATAAATTTACAGTAATGATCCAAGATAAACAAGGTAACCCTGTAACTCAAAAGAAAATAGAGATGCTTGTAACAAAAGCTGTAACACATGAACATGATCAAAAACTTTATTTTAACAATGAAGATACAAAAAACTTTAAAATTGACAGCATAGGGTACTGGAATATTACCGGTATCGTTGAAGCAGGCGGTGAAAAGGGCTATTTCTTTATAAAGACAAATGCTAAAAAATAATCTTGTCATCTTCCCTACAAGCCGTGCTATTAGGGAAGAGATAACTTCTCAAAAACAGACAAATCAACTTCTAAATAAATATATCTCCATAGGAGATTTCTTCCAAAGAGTTATTTTAGACTCTAAAAACCGAAAATTTTGTGATAAAAATCTAAAAATACTTTACCTAAAAGAGGCTATAAAAAACAGCTCACTTGATAAGCTTGGACTTAGCCATGACTTTAGTACTTTTGTAAAGCAAAGTGAATATCTTTTTAGATTTTTTATAGAAATTTCAAATGAATATGTAAAATTTGACACACTTTTAGAACACGATACATATATCCACTACAGTGATCATATAGAAGTTTTAAAACAGATACATACAACATATTGCCAAATACTTGAAGAAAATGGGTATGTAGATAATATCATCCTTCCAAACAGCTATAAGATAAACAGTGAATATATAGAGCAGTTTGAGGATATTACACTTTATCTTGAGGGGTATTTATCTAAGTTTGAAAAAAGAGTTATATGGGATATAGCAAAAATAGTAAAGACAAATATAATTATAACATTCAATGAGTTCAATAAAAAAAATATGGAGCTTTTTGAGATAGATGATCTTAAGATAGATACAACTTATACTATAGATATAACTAATAATAAGATAGTAAACAGTGAAGAGTTAAGAGTTAAGAATGAAGCTATTGTGATCTCTCCCGTATCTTCACAAATAGAGCAGATAGCTTTTATAAAGTATTATATAGCTCAGATGGTAAACAGTGGAATAGAGCCCGAGAAAATAGCAGTAGCTGTACCAAATGAGAAGATAAGTACTATGCTTGAGCTTTTTGATACGGAGCATTATTTTAACTTTGCTATGGGTAGGTCTGTATCAAACAGTAGGCTATCACAAACTTTGAAACATATCACAAAACTTCTAGTAGACCAAGAGCCAAAAGATGAAGAGGTATCAAAGTTTTTAGGCTTGGATGAGAAAGTATTTAATGAGCTTTTTAAAAAGTATTGGAATAGTGAGCTTACAAAAGATCTATTTGATCAGGTTTTTGAGTATGTTTACTCACTAGAAAATGATGAAGAGGTTATAGAGAAACT
>JAYEKV010000114.1:0-5531 GCA_034716855.1 Campylobacterota bacterium
CTTGAACACAGTTTTATAGACTTTAGAGCCAATCCTCTAGATAATGAGAAGGTAAAATATTTTGCATCGAAAGTTGATATAAATATATTATTTAACAATAAAGGTACAAAATACAGAGATCTTAAATTAAAAGAGCTAAATCTTGATGATGAAGGTAAATTAGAGTGGCTTTGTAAAGAAAATATGCTTCTTAAAAGACCTGTTGTTGAGTACGATAATGATTTATTAGTAGGATTTGACGAAAATATTTACAAAGAGAAACTTCTATAACTAAACGATAATATATCGTTTAGTTTTATTTGTTCTTTTGTTGCTGATTGTATTCAATCACTTTATGGATTGGTGCCTCTCGGCCCTGAATAGCTTTTTCATCAGTATTTTGAGATCTAACATCTACATAGTTTTGTGTAGCGTCTCTAGCACCACCCATATTACCTGTTGCTATCATGTATATAACTACTGCAACAATTATTAAAGCAATCCATTTTAGCATTGTTAGCCAGCCTGTCTTACTTTTGCATAATTACTTGTGGCATCTCTAGTACCACCCATATTACCTGTTGCTATCATTATGACAATTACTGCTACTATTGCTATTCCTATCCATTTTAACATTTTACATTACCTCTTTTGCTTTTATTCCAAGTACAGATAATCCTGTCCTAATTGACAGTGCTGCCATACTAAGAACTTTTAGATATTGATCTTGTTCCTGGATTCCAACAATTTTATGTTCATTGTAGAATTTATGAACAAGAGCACTTAAGCTATGAAGATAGTCTGTGATCTTTTGCATATCTCTTTTTTCAAACGCTTCATTTAATATAGTTGACAATAATAAAGATTCATACAATAGATCTTTTGCATCTTGATTTATCCCATCTATATTTGCATCTTTTACATCATCTACGCAATTTTCTGCTTTTTTGAACAATTGGTTAATTCTAGCATGTGCATAGTTAATATAAAATACCGGATTTGAGGAGTCGTTATTTTTTAAAGAATCTATATCAAAATCAAGATGAGTATCACTTTTTTTAGTTAAAAATACAAATCTTAACGCATCCGCACCAATCTCTTCAACTATATCACTCATTAGTATAACAGTACCTGCTCTTTTACTCATCTTATATGGTTGACCACCTTGAAGAAGTGCAACCATTTGAGATAGTAATATTTCAAGTTTAGAAGAATCATTTCCTAAAAACTCTACAGCTGCATTTACTCTTTTGATATATCCATGGTGATCTGCACCCCAGATATTTATATACTTGTCATAACCTCTGTCATATTTGTCTTTATGATATATAATATCTCCGGCAAGATAAGTAGGAACACCGTTTTCTCTTACAACAACCCTGTCTGAATCATCGCCATGATCTGTTGATCTAATAAAGTCTTTTCCATCTTTGTTGTAGATACTTCCGTTAGATTCAAGAACACTTTTAGTCTCATCCCAGTTTACATATAAAGATTTTTCACTTACAAAATTATCGAAAGTTATCCCTAAATCTAAAAGGTCACTTTTAATAAGTGCAAGAACTTCATCTTTTGCAAATTGTGCAAGTTCTTGCTCTTTTGTAGCATCATGGAAAACATCTGCTCCATATTTCTCTTCACAAAGTCTTGCAATATCTATAAGATAATCACCTCTATAGTAGTTTTCAGGGTACTCAACATCTAAATTTAGTATATGTTCTCTTCCTGCAAGATACAAAGATAAAGCCAAAAGATCCATCTGAGCACCTGCATCATTCACATAGTACTCGGCAGCTATATCATAACCCAAGTACCTACCCACTTTTAAAAGAGCATCACCAAAAACTGCACCTCTTGCATGACCTATATGTAAAGGCCCAGTAGGGTTTGCACTTACAAACTCCAGAAGTATCTTTTCATCTTTTGATTCACCTTGGGCAAAGTTTTCACCTTTTGTTAAGGCATCTTTTATTTGTGAAGATAAAAACTGATTTGAAAGCTTGAAGTTTACAAAACCTTTTACCGCTGTAACCTCTTCAAAAATTTTACTTTCGTTAAATTTATCAGCTAACTCTTGAGCTATCATCATTGGATTTTTTCTTAACTCTTTAGCTAAAGAAAAAGCTAAAGGAGTAGCGAAGTGGCCAAGAGTTATATCTTTTGGCTTTTCTAATACTATTGATCTTTCTAAAGTATCTTCTATATGTTTTTTAACAATATTTTGCACTTGATATTTAACCTTTGTTAAGCGTTAGTTTTTGTATCTTTATTTTCAGTAGATGCTGTTGTAGTTTCTGTTTGATTTTCTTCTATTTTCTTATCATTTACAGCTACCTCATCTTCTTTTACTGCACTTTTAAAGTCTTTGATCCCTTTTCCAAGACCTTTTGCAAGTTCAGGTATTTTCTTTCCTCCAAATAACAGTACTACAACTGCTACGATTATAAATAGTTCAAATCCACTAGGCATTCCCATGGTTATTTCCTTTTCTTTTTTTATTTTATTAAATTAATGAAAGATTATACTAAATAAACTCTATATTAAATATTAAACACAATCCAACTAATCTTATGAATAAGTTTAGGTTCAATTATATTTCAACTTTGACTTAATGAGGTATAAACCAATCATATAATAAAATACCATCAACAATTATTCAAGGATAAATGAAATGAAATTTACTGCACCGTTAAAATCAAACAGTATTAAAGTTATGTTATTAGGTTCTGGAGAACTTGGTAAAGAGGTGGTTATAGAAGCACAAAGATTAGGTGTAGAAACTATTGCCGTAGACTCATATGCTAATGCACCTGCACATCTAGTTGCTAACAGATCATATGTGATAAATATGAAAAATGAAAATGAAGTACTAGATGTGATCAGAAGAGAAAAACCTGACTTTATTTTACCTGAAGTTGAGGCTATTAGTATCTCTGCACTGTTTAAAGCTGAAGATGAAGGTTTCCATGTGATACCAAATGCAGAAGCTGTAAATAAAACAATGAATAGAAAAAATATCAGAGTATTTGCATGTGAAGAGTTAAAGCTTCCTGCAAGTGGATATGAGTTTGTAACAACTCTTGATGGATTAAAAGATGCAGCAAATAAGATTGGTTATCCATGTGTTATCAAGCCTGTTATGTCTAGTTCTGGTCATGGTCAAAGTGTAGCTAGAAGTGCTGATGATATTGAAAGCTCTTGGGAACTGGCAAAAGAGGCTAGAGGTGATGCTAGTGAATTAATAGTTGAAGAGTTTATAAAATTTGATTATGAGATCACACTTCTAACTGCTAGAAATGAAACAGGAACAACTTTTTGTGAGCCTATAGGTCATATACAAAAAGACGGTGACTACATCTTCTCATGGCAGCCTATGAATATGAGTGAAGTTGCAAAACAAAAAGCTATAGATGTTGCACAAAAGATAACAGACGGTCTTGGTGGTCGTGGTATATTTGGTGTTGAACTGTTTGTAAAAGGTGACGAGGTATATTTTAGTGAAGTAAGCCCTAGACCGCACGATACCGGTATGGTTACAATGATAACACAATCTCAAACACAATTTGCATTGCATATAAGAGCTGTATTAGGATTGCCTCTTGATTTTATCGATTATGGTGCAGGTGCAAGTGCGGCATACAAATCAACAACAGATACATTCAACCCAGAGTTAAACATAGATCCAAGTATCTTTACTGCAAACTCTTTTGTGAGAGTATTTGGAAAGCCTCAAACGCATCTTGGCAGAAGAATGGCTGTGGCTTTAACTTTTGATAAAGATTCTAGTGAAGTTGCATTGGATAATGCAAAAAAGTTGATCTCTAAAATAACAGAGTCGTTATCTTAAATAATAAAGAAGTAGATTTAAGTCTACTTCTTAAACACCGTCAATTCTAAGAACTTTAGTTTTTCCAACCATCAAATCAACAGTCATACCAATTCTTTTAAATACAGACTCTTGTCTATACTCTAAATTATGCTTTTTACAGATCTCTTTTACAATTGGCTGCATTTTTTGATAAAAGCTGTGGGGCATATTTGGAAATAGATGATGTTCTATTTGATAGTTTAAAAAACCATGTCCAAAATCTATAAGGTCTGTTCCCGTGTTATAGTTCACACTTCCCATAATTTGTCGTAAGTAATATTCACCTTGTGTTTTATGAGGCGTACTAAACTGATAAATATCATCCGCTGAGTGATTTGGTACAATTACCAAAAATGAGTGAAGATTAGCTATAACCTCACCAAAGAGGATCACTACAAAAGCTGTTATCACTGCTTCCATCCCAAGTGGTAAAAACAATAGAGGCAATACAATAAACTGTAAAATACCGTAAGGAAGTATATAGTCTCTCCATAAAAGGAAACCATTTTTCTTAAATGGACTGATCTGATACTCTCTTGTTTCTGGAAGCTTTTGTTTTCTTCTGTCTTTATTTTCTAAGATTCTTAAAGTATTTGGTGCATAGTATGCCAATTTCCAAACAGCGGCAAAAATATAGATAACAGCATATTTAAAAAACATAGGCATCTTTTTATCATGAAGCCATTTTAGATTTTTTTCTACATTGTCAGGATCATCATCTTCCCCTAAATGATAGTGGTGCATTATGTTGTGTTCAAATACCCAAGCATCAGGTTTGATCCAGTCAAGCCAGTCTATATATCTTCTAGAACCTTTTGCAAATCCCTCTTTGGTATATCTGTAAGGGATATTTGGCACTTTATCATATGCACCGTGTAAAATTGGGTGTGCAACATTAGCCCATCTTCCCACATTTCCAATACCTATTAAAGCAGCAGCAATAAATCCTGTCAAAAAAAGAGCAAAATATGACATCTGAACTGTTGTCATAATAAGAATAAGTAAAAAACCACTCATAGTGGCTACTCTTCCCCACCTTTCAAGCTTTAGTAAATGTTGAAAATCCTCTTGAGTTGTTTCACCTATTGTCTCTTTTATTGCATCTATATCTTTTTGCAACTGCACTTGATCTACATCTTTATAGTCTGTATATTTATTTGTCAATTTCTTCCCATGTCCCGTACATATTGTTTATATCATTGATCACATCTTGTTTTACATTATGGTATCTTAAAAAAGAAACTATGTTTTGATAATGATCAGGTTCAAAACTCATTGTTATATTATTCTCTTCACCGTATATTCTTGTAACTGCCGCTTTATAAAGATTTCTTATTTTTAATCCTCCAACATTTAAATTGGTTTTGTAGTAAGCGATTATTTCTCTTTCATCTTTTAGCGTACCAAGTAGTCCCGAAGCTGTTATTATTTTTAAAGAATTTATCTTTTCTAAATTTCTTATATCATACTTTTGTTCAGGCTTAGGCTTACCATCTTCATCAGTTTCTAATTCAATTTTTATAGTGATAGTCTCTTTTGCCTGATCACCTGACAAATTAATTGTATACTCTTTTGCATATAGTGAAGTAGCCAAAGTTAAAAATAAAACTAAAATAAATTTCATCATATCTCCTTTCTTGTTGTAACTTAGTTGAAATAATAACATAATAATGTTTATGTTTAT
>JAYEKV010000115.1:0-5374 GCA_034716855.1 Campylobacterota bacterium
ATCATAACAGTCATAGCTGTACTTGTAAGTATACCTATCCCTTTAATGCTTCCTGTGCTTGTAGATGAAGTACTTTTAGGCAAGCCTGCTTTTTTTGTCAACAATATAAATGAGCTCATAGGAAGCGGTAGTGCGTTTTATTATATAGCAGTAGTTACTTTTAGTGTTATATTTTTACGATTCGTATATTTTGTATTTAACTCTATAGTTACCAAAATATTTACACGCATATCTAAATATATCACTTTTAAAATAAGAGAAAAACTTCTCTTGCATCTGCAAAAAGTATCTATGGACAGATACGAAACACTTGGAAGCGGTGCAGTTGCTTCTAATCTTATAACAGATATAAATACCCTTGACAGCTTTATCATCACCTCTGCTTCAAAGTTTATAACCTCTGTTATAACTATAATAGCCATAGCCTGTGTTATTATAGCTATCGATCCTATCTTGGGTCTTATGATACTTATTATACAGCCTTTGACTATCTATATCTCAAAACAGATATCAAAAAATGTAAAGACTCTTAAAAAAGAGGAGAACAGCTCTATTGAAAGATTCCAAAATAACATAAGTGAAGTATTAGAACTGTTTGGGCAGATAAAAGCAAACAACAAAGAGTCATATTTTATAAATGAGTCAATAAACAAAGCAAAAGATATCCAAAAAACATCAAATGAATACAACTACAAAAGTGTAGTGTATGAAAAGTTCTCATATACTGTATTTTTAGTAGGTTTTGAGATAATAAGAGCAGCCGGTCTTATCATGGTAGCATACAGTGATCTAAGCATAGGTATGATGTTTGCCATGTTTGGATATATCTGGTTTATTATGACACCTGTACAAGATATACTTACCATGCAGTATTCTTATGCTGCTGCAAAAGGTGCACTAGAGAGGATAAATGAGATTCTTGACCTTGATACAGAACCTCAAGGAAAGGAAAAACTACACCTAAAAAACAACGGTATAGATATCGAACTTAAAAACCTGAATTTTAGCTACACTAATAAAAAAACAACCTTGGAAGATATAAGCTTTACTATAAACTCTAAAGATAAAATAGCTCTTATAGGTGCAAGCGGAAGCGGTAAAACTACACTTGCACAACTTATATCAGGCTTCTATACAAAAGACAAAGGAGATATACTTTACAACGGTATCTCTATAGACCATCTAAAAAGAGACAGTATAAGAGAAAATATATTTTTAGTTCTTCAGATGCCTGTGATGTTCAATGATACACTAAGATTCAATATAACAATGGGGGATGATGATATAAATGACGATCAGATCTATAGTGCACTAAAAACTGCACAGATGTATGAGATAGTACAAAATATGCCAAACCTTTTAGATACGGTTGTCGGGAAAAACGGTATCAGACTATCAGGTGGTCAAAGACAAAGACTATCAATAGCAAGAATGCTTATATCTGATCCTTCTGTAGTGATCTTTGATGAGTCAACCTCAGCACTTGATGTACAAACAGAAACCAAACTATTTGAAGCTTTAGAGCCTATCCTAAAAGATAAAACAGTTATCACAATAGCCCATAGACTAAGTACCGTAAAAAATGCAGATACCGTATATGTATTAAATGATGGGAAACTTGTACAGCAAGGGAGCCATAACGAGCTTAATACCCAAGAGGGACACTACAAGGAGTTTGTCAAAAACCAGCTTATCAATTAATTTTACTACATGATGATACTATGATACTCTTTTAAAAAATTCATAAGATCCTTGTCACTTGGAATAACAATATATATCAAAACATCAGAAAGTGTAAACTTGCAAAGATATTTATGTACAGCACCTTTATCTTTTCCACTGTATATATCTATTTTTTTTTCACCACTTCCATATCTTACTAGATGAATAGTTTCATATTTCTGCAGTTCATCATCAAGAAACTTAGCTTTTTCTATATCTTCTACTAATTCATTGTTCACAAATTTTAATATTTTCATTTCTATACCCCTATATAGAGCTAGGAAGCTCTATAAAAAATTTAGCACCTTTTTGTGTGTTTTTAACATAAAGTTTTCCTTTTAAACTATTTTTGACAATAGAATTAGACATATAAAGCCCTATTCCCGTACCCTGAGACTGGTGCTTTGTCGTGAAGTAAGGATCAAAAATCTTAGGAATAATATCTTCAGGCACTCCACCTGCATTATCCTCTATTGTTACAACTGCATTTTCATTCTCTTTATATATACTTATAATGATATCTTTATTTTCTATATTTCTATCATCTAAAATATCTTTTGCATTACTTACAATGTTTAAAATAACCTGTGACAACTCACCCGATATAGAAGACAATTCTATATCATCCTCTTGATAGTTCTTTATAACATGAATATCATAACTGTTAAGATTTGAGTCTATAATATTTAAGGCCTTATCTACCTGTTCTTGTAGAACAAAACGATGTATCTCTTTATCATCACTTAAAAAATCTCTAAAGTCATCTATTGTTTTAGATAAGTATTGTGCGCTGTTGTTGATCTTGCCAACCATATCATCAAAAGCATCATCATCTAATATACCCATCTCTTTTTGTATAAGCATACCGCTGGCACTTGTAGAGATTGCAGACAAAGGCTGTCTCCATTGATGTGCTATATTACCTATCATCTCACCCATTTGGGCATGTTTTGACTGCTCAAAAAGCTGTTTCTCTTTCTCTCTGTTTTTTTGAACCTCTTGATCAACTCTTTTTTCAAGGTTTTTATTTAGGTCTACTAGGTCATCATTTATACTCATAATTGTTGAAAGGAATTTATTGAAAGTTTTAGCTAAAACATAAGATATCAAAAGTACAAGCAATACAAGCACAGCTATAAAAGTATACATATAAAACTCATACGCTTTCATAGCTTTTGTGATATCTTGGAACAATACAACTTTAGCTATCTTTTTACCGTTTATATCTTCAATATCTATATTGTTTACAAGGTTATATATCTTGTCTCCTATTGTTGCTCTCTCATTTTCCTTAGCAACGCTAACAAAACTGTCAAGTTGAGTTATAAGCTCACCCGTAGATGCTATAATTGTATATGAGCCTACGCTCCCCTCCTCTAACATATCAAACCACTTACTTTTTTTAAGCTCTTTTGTTTTTACGATTATTGCTGATTCTGTATTTAGCTTTTCAAAAATGTGATCATTTACAAAGCCAAGATTTATCCCAATTGCCACAAGACCTATATATTTATCTTTAGAAAAAATAGGGAAAGTAACTCTATAATAAAGACCTAGCTTTGATATCATAAAGCCACTTACTCTTTTTTTCATACTTGTTACCTCTGATACACCCTGCACACGGCTTATATCATCACCAAACTTTTTTTGCATATGTGCTCTATAAAAAGATCTTTTATCGGGAAGACCAAAACATATTATCTCAAAGTTTGGATTTTCTTTCATTAGTTTAGAGAAATACGGCTGTACTACTTTGTCTAGTTTATCTCTGTCTCTTTGTTCAAAAGCTTCTATGATCTCTTTTGTTAAGATAAACTCATCAAGTTTTTCATTATATACTTTTTGAAGTTCAAATACTTTTTTTGTAAACTCAAGCTCTAATTTTACTTTTTCTAACTTTATGTTTTGTTCAATATGCTCTTTTTTATCTTCCATAGCAAGGTATAAAACAATAGAAGCAAATCCAAGTATCACCCCTATCATAAATAACAATGTAATATTTTTTATTTTTTGAAGTTGCTTAATCAATTGTAATCCTTTTAAATATAAATTATTTTTTTATTATATTATAAAAACAATTAAGACAACTGATAAATTCACCATTAACACACACTTAACATTAGCTAGTTAAAATTAGATAAATAAATTAGGGTATATATATGGATATAAATTTTTTAAAAGAGATTGTTGATTATGGTATTATCGGTGTACTTGCACTTATGAGTTTTTTATCTGTTTGGTTCTATATAGAAAGACTTTTTTTCTACAAAAAGATAGATATAACTAACTATACAAAAAAAGAACAACTAGAGATAGAACTTACAAACAACATATCAATCATCTCTTCGTTTGGTTCAAATGCTCCATATATAGGACTTTTAGGAACAGTATTTGGGATCATTATTACCTTTGTTGCCATGGGGGAGAGTGGAAATATAGATGTAAAAACTATTATGAGTTCACTTGGACTTGCACTAAAAGCAACTGCTATGGGTCTTATTGTAGCAATTCCTGCTATGATGTTTTATAACCACCTTACAAGAAAGATAGAAGTTATTATAGCAAAGTGGGAGATGAACAACTAAGATGAGAGTTAAGAAGTTTGATTCTATCAATGTTGTACCTTTTATAGATATTATGCTGGTACTTTTAGTTATAGTACTAACAACAGCATCTTTTGTTGCAAAAGGGATCATACCTCTTGATCTTAGCACAGCAACAAGCTCTACAAAAATTGAAAAACACAAAGAGCTGATCATCTCTATAAAAGCAGATGGAGAGATATATCTTAACGATAAAATCGTATCAAGAACACAAATAGAAGCAGACCTTTTAAAATACAAACCTCAAACACCTGTAAGTCTAAACTGTGACAAAAATACAAAATTTGACAACTTTGTATATGTGATAGATATATTAAAAGAATCTAACTTTAAAAATCTAAGTATCATAACAAAGCAGCAATAGGTAAAGATAACTATGAATAGATATATAAGCTCACTTACAATAACTCTTTTATTATATTCATCACTAGCAGCCGCATTTTTATACTCATATGATAAACCAACAGCCATAAACAGTAAAGCTTTAAAAAGTGAACAAAATGTAAAGTTTACAATTATTTCACAACAAAAACCTCAACCAAAAAAAGAGAAACCTAAAAAGATAGAGAAAAAAGAACCTATTAAAAAAGAGATCAAAAAGAAAAAAGTTGAGAAAAAACCAAAAAAAATAAAAAAACCAACACCTAAAAAAGTTGAAAAAAAAGAACCTGTAAAAAAAGAGATAAAAAAGAAACCAAAGAAAAAAGTTGAACCTAAAAAAAAGAAAGAACAAAAACAGATCAGTCAAATAAAACAAAATAGATCAAAAACAAAATCGATCTCTAACCTTGAAGAAAAAAATATTTTAAAAGAGAAACAAGACCACTATTTTAAAAAG
The DNA here is from genome assembly GCA_034716855.1 of Campylobacterota bacterium. Taxonomy (GTDB): domain Bacteria; phylum Campylobacterota; class Campylobacteria; order Campylobacterales; family Arcobacteraceae; genus JAIOSF01. The sequence continues at coordinate 5,164 of JAYEKV010000115.1, forward strand.
ATAAAAGAGACTATAGCTAAAAATAAGAACTACCCTAAAGTTGCTGTTAGAAGAGGTATACAAGGGGAGGTATCTGTAAAATTTTGTATATCCACAACTGGTGAACTTTTAAGTTTTGATATATTAAAAGGTAAAAAAATATTTCATAAGTCTGTAAAAAAAGCTATAGAAAAAAGCTTCCCTATATCAGCTCCACAAGGAGTACTGACAA
>JAYEKV010000116.1:0-5338 GCA_034716855.1 Campylobacterota bacterium
AAACCTGTATTTTTCAAAAGAGGAGATAAAGAGCCTCAAAACTTTGATCTTATTGCAAAGTATAATATCCCTGTAGTAGAGGGTAAAGATATGGATGAGTTGGTTCAAAACTTTGAAGATGTTATAGCCAAATATCCTGAGGTAAAATCTGTAGAGAAGTTTGATATAACACAGATCAAATCTGAGATAGATGCAACTCTTAAAAAGTTTGAGATGATCAAGCCTGCTTTGGATTATAAGTTTTAACGGTTGACTTCACCGACAGTTTACCTGCTCGGTGCTAGGTTTTGTTGTGTGCATCACCCCTGAATGTCAAAATCATCTAGTAATCTATCAAAATCACTTTTATATGATTTATCTTGAATTACTTTATATTTTTCAAATTCACTTATAGCAAACTCTTTTGCAATTACGGCTGTAACTTTTCCAGCATTTTGTAAAATATCTCGTTCATTAAATTGTAAAAAAGCATTTAACTTTTGGCTCCAATCTTTCATAGTCATTGGGATATTTCTTTCTGCTTGGTCTTCTGCATAGTCAAGATACATAGTTACTATTCTATCAAGTGATTTTATCTCATTTTGAGCTAGATAGTTTTTTGCTATGGTTACATCAGATTTTAATATTTTTCCATGTGGTGCTTTTTTCCAGTTTGTAAGTCCCATATGTTCTTTTTTGTGATTTGCTCTTTCAACTATTAGTTCAGAAGCTGTATGGCCGTGTATTGCCCAATGTAGTTTATTTTGTACTGTAGCAAAAAATTCTTGTGTTGTTGGTGCTTGTAAGTCATAATCTAAAGCGGTTGCATAAATATCTGTGATTTGCTGATAAAAGTTTCTTTTACTCTCTCTTATATCTCTTATTTCAAGAATTAAATCTTTGTAGTACTGGGGATTTAAATAACTACCATTTTTTAATCTTTCGTTATCAAGTACATACCCACGAGTTGCAAATGTTTTTAAAACTTGCGTTGCCCATCTTCTAAACTCTGTGGCTTTATTTGAATTGATTCTATATCCTAGAGAGATTATCACTTCCAAATTATAGTGTTTTGTATTGTAATTTTTACCATCACTAGCAGTTATTAGGAATTTCCTAATAACTGAATTTTCTTTTAATTCATTGGTTCTAAATATGTTTTTTAGATGTTCATTTACAGTGGCTACATTTATATCAAAAAGTTTAGCTATTAGTTTTTGAGTTAGCCATACAGTTTCATCTTCTACTTTTACTTCTATGGTGTCTTGTCCGTTAGCGGTTGTGAAGATTAAAAATTCTGCTGTTGAGTTTCTTATTGTTAGGTTTTTTTTCATTGTTTACTCACTGTGGTTAGGTTGTCATTTATAGTTTCAAAATCCAAATTTGATATATTTTCTAATCCATTATATAAATAATGTTGACGGATAGCTAATGTTGGTTGCATCATATTTGAAACAGCTTGTGATATTTCTTTTTGTTTATTTATTGATATAGATTCCCACCATGTAGGAGAGAATGCAAAGTTTTCAATATTTAATAATATAAATTTAAAAAGTATAGTGCCCAAATTATCTCCTTGTTTCATCCTATCTTTCAACGATTGAATAAATGGTAAACAACTTGAGTCACTGCTTTTATGCCAAGAAAATATAAATGACCATCCAATATTCCCGTCATTTTTTTTAAAATCACCCATATTCCTAGATAATGCATAGATTTCATTTTTTTTATTAGCAATTTTAGATAAAACACCATTGTTTTGAATAGAATGAGCATTTATAATTTCATTACATCTATGATTAGATTGATAATGTAAACATCTTCCTTCCTTAGATATATCTTCTAATTTTTGTAAAAAATTTGACATATCAAATTTATATGAAGATTGTAATTTTACTTTAGTAGGTTCTGTTACATTGTCTGATTCTGCAATATATTGAAAAAACATTTTTTCTTTTTGTGCTATATGAAAACATTCTAATAGTTTCTCATTGTCAATAAAGTTGTTTTCAGTAACAACTATCAGTTTTTGAATATTTTCTTGAATAATCCAATCTGCTTTTTCAATAAAAAAAGTAGCTGTAATATAGGAAGATTGTACATCAGTACTTTTAATCCAACAATAAACTGTAGCACTTTCAATATTATCATATGCTTGATTTTGTTTAGTTGGTAAAACAGAAAAAACCATGTAATATATATTTTCTATCATAATAAGTGTCTTTCTCATATTTTTAACTCATTTTATCTAAAATTCGATTTGAAGCTTATTTCTACACACAACTACTTATTAGTATACATTTTTATAAAACACCCTTAAAAATGACAAATAAATATACATAAAAAATGTTCTTTTATTTAAATGCTCTACAACCTTTAAGTAAGCGATTTCCAAAATAAATGACTTGAAAATACTGCAATATGTCATATTTTTTAAGTTTATTTTTATTTTAAGATATAGTTTCAATGTATAGTTTACAAGGGAATACCAGTAATAAAATAACATTATGTACCATTTTTTGTCAAAAATCGTAATCTTGTTCTTGTACTCTCTTTGAGAAAAATACATTATGTTGTTTTATGTTTAAGTTGAGATAAACTGACTCTTCTTAACTTTCATTTTTTTTAGAAAAAAACGAAACCCTTGTGCTTTATCACTTTGCAACCGATTTTTGCTTACTTTGTTAAAAAAGTAAGAGGAAATAGAGAAAAAGCCTATATACTTAATAAAACTACTAAGCCCACATCTGAAGATGTGGTATATGTGACATAGCTTTTACTATATCGCTTTTAGTTACTATACCTACTAATATATCGTTTTCATTTACTACAGGGATGGCATTTTTATTAAAATCAATCATAACTTTTCCAACTCTTCTTATATCTGAGATAGGGTCAGTTGTGATGATCTCTTTTGTGTATATATCGTAGATGTGTTTATGAATATTGTTTTTGGCATAAGATGGGTCGTTCATTAAAAGTTCAACTATATCGTGTAATGTTATCATACCTTTTAGATGGAGGTCATTGTCTGCTCTTATTGGTAGTTGTTGTACTTTGTATTCTTGCATTATCTCATAGCACTCCTGAACAGTTTTTGAGTCATCTACTGTTATAACTGGGTTTTTCATAATCTCTTGTACATGATATATCTCATGGCCTGTGTCAAGATTGGTTACTTGTTTATATTTCTCTTTTGCTTGTTGTGTTATTTTATCACCTGAATTTAACTCTTCTTTAAAGCTTCCTTGTGCATCTCTGTCTGTTGCACTTAGTGATTTGTCAGAAGGTGTAATCTCATGAAGATTGTAAAGTCTGTCTATAGTATCTCTAAATCTTAGACCATCATCATCATACATTGCAAACATTATATACTCCTGCTAATTAATAGTAATAAGTATACTATAATTTTAATTAGATAACATTTTGCCTATGAAAAAGATAATAATAACCTCATTGATAATTGCTACAACCGCTTTTGGTGATTTTACTTTAAACAGTAAGTTGGAAAAATTTGAACTGTTGGATCAATTTGATAAAACACATATGATCTCAAAAGAAACAAAAAAGCTTATTTTTGCTTATAAAAAAGATACGGGACATTTGGTAAAAGATTTTTTATCTACTAAAGAGTCTAATTATCTATCAAGTAAAAGTGCCTATTATATTGCTGATGTATCTGCTATGCCGTCATTTATAAGATGGTTTGCTCTTGATGCTTTGGATGATTATAATTATCCTATTCTTCTAATAGAGGATGATGAGATTTCTGCAAAATACAAAGATGAGAAAAATATAGATAAAATTGTTGTATTGACTTTAGATAATCTTGAAATAAAAAATATCCAATATACTCAAGATCTAAAAACACTTCAGGATATATTGGAAAATAAGTGATCTAAAAGAGAATATAAATTATATAACTATATTCTCTTTTGTTGTTATGATCCCGTCTTGATCTGCATAGATAAATTCACCAACTCTAAACTCAACAGAAGCAAAGTTTAGTGTTTCATCAAATACACCTTGTTGTTTTTTTTGACTTTTATATGGATATGTTCCTAAAGCCCAAAGACCTACTGGTATCTGTTTTGTTTGGTGTGTATCTCTTACATATCCGTTTATAACTATACCTGCCCAACCATTGTGGTAAGCGTATCCCATAAGAGTTTCACCAACTACTGCACAATAATCACCAACTACATCAACTACACATACTTTGCCATCCCCTTTTTTATCTCTTAAAAGCTCTACTAATGCTTTGTTATCTTCATAAAGTTTTACCGTAGTTATCTCACCATGGCACATAGAAACACCACCAAAAGATTTAAAGTGTGGATCTGTAACCTGCACATCGTTTGTATGGTTGTCACATATATCAGCTGTATAAGATTTCATATATATTTCCTATCATTTTAATTTATCGTAATTATAACTAAATGTAACTTTTAAAGCGTATTTGGATATAATCGCGTAATTTATAATATAAGAGGCAAAATGAAAGTAGTAACAGGTGTAGTTGGAAACGATATTCATGTAGTTGCAAACAGATTGATAGATATATCTTTACAAAGTAGGGGATATGAAGTATTTAACCTTGGTGTTAATACATACCTTGAAGAGTTTATCGACGCTGTAATTGAAACTGATGCAAAGGTGCTTTTGATATCTTCGCTAAACGGTGAAGCTGAAGGTTGGTGTAGAGACCTTATGATCTTAAAAGATAAGTATGATCTGGAGGGTGTAACTTTTGTGATAGGTGGAAATCTAAGCGTTGGTGAAGGTGATGAGTCACAAATCGTACCAAAGTTTAAAGAGTATGGTTTTGATCTAGTGTTCCACCAAATTGATCTTATGGAAGGTCTTGATACTCTTGATAACTTCGTAAAGGATAAAGCATAATGAACGATCTACTTCAAAGAGACAGAGAGATAATCCTTTCAAATGAATATGTTGACAACTTTGATATATCAGAAGTTGAGGACTTTGTAAAAAATGCTTCTAAAAATCTTTTTATATCTCACAAATTCAAAACAAACAAAGGTAAAACACTAGTACAACCAAGAGGTGGTTTCCCAACTTACGATAAGATGCACTCTTTATATGAACAGTTTGCACCTGTAGTTGATGTGTTGCCAATGACAATTGACTCACATACAAGACTTAATGACTACGGAAGTGCTGCAAAGATGCTTAGACTGTCTGAAGAGACAGAAACAGACCTTCTAAATGGTTATCCTCTTATAAACCATGGTTATAGAACTACAAGAAAGATGATAACTCACTTTGATACGCCTGTAAGCCTTAGACACGGAACACCTGATGCAAGACTTTTGGTAGAGATGGCAATTGCTAGTGG
>JAYEKV010000117.1:0-4262 GCA_034716855.1 Campylobacterota bacterium
TCTTATATGTCTAATACACTATAAACAGGTGCATGTTCTTTTACTTTGTCAGAACCTTTTAAAAATTCTAAGTTCATAATAAAACAAACCTCTATTAGATCTGCTTTTGTATCTTTTACAAGTTTAGAAGCTGCCGTTGCAGTACCACCTGTAGCACAAAGGTCATCTATTATTAATACTCTTGCACCAACTTTCTCTTTAAAAGCATCAAGGTGTATCTCAACTTCATCAAAACCATACTCTAACTCATACTTTTCACAAATTGTAGCACTAGGAAGCTTCCCTTTTTTTCTAACTGGTACAAAACCTATACCAAGTCTATCAGCCAATGCAGCACCAAATATAAATCCTCGTGCATCAAGTCCAACTATATATTCTAAGTTCATATCTTTATATTTTGCTTCTAAATGATCCATAAGAAGTTTATATGCTTCTTTATTATTTAAAAGTGTTGTAATATCTTTAAAAATAATACCAGGTTTTGGAAAATCAGGTATATCTCTAATACTATTTAGTAAAAATTCTTTTTGTTCATTTGTTAAATTTTTCATTTCTAATCCTTAAAGTTATCATCTACTATTTGACATATTGTATGTCCTATTAAAATATGCATCTCTTGAATTCTAGGTGTATTATCACTTGGTACAACAAGATTTATATCACATACTTCATTCATATCTCCACCGTCTCTTCCACTAAGTCCAACAGTTTTACAACCTAATGATCGAGCAAGTTCTAATGCACTTATCACATTCTTACTGTTTCCACTTGTGCTGATACCTATAATCAGATCACCACAATTTGCCAGTGCTTCAACTTGCCTGTCAAAAACTCTGTCATAGCCATAATCATTTCCAATTGCAGTAAGTGCACTTGTATCAGTTGTCAAGGCGATACCGGGAAGTCCTCTTCGCTCACGCTTGTATCTTCCCGTAAGCTCTGCTGCTATGTGCTGTGCATCTGCTGCACTCCCTCCATTACCGCATAAAAGAACTTTATTACCGTTTTTTAAAGTATCTACTATCATCTTTGACGCTTCAGATACACTACTTTGCATACTGTTTATAACTTTATTGATAGTTTCAAGATGTGAATTAAACTCATCTATTATGGTACTATTCATATATTCTCACTTTATAATACACTTCTTATTCCAATTTAAAAAATTAATATGTGTATAAAATTTTACTTAATAATGTTAATATTAATACTACAAGATTCTAACAAAATTCTATAAAAAACCTGCTTATAAAAAAAAATTACATTTTATGACACTTTTATATAATATCTGATATTATCATGCACAATGAATGAAGAAATTACAAAAAATATAAACTTAATCTTTGCATCAAATACTTATGAAAACTTTCATTTTGATCAACATACTTGTTCGATCAGACTGCAAAGATGCGATAATAGTAAGGATGTAAATATCTTTGAAGAACTTGACATCCTTACACGGGATCTTGTTAGATATTCTATTGATTTTAGTGTAGATACTGACGGTACTATTATCATATCATAACAGAATATATCTGTTATTTTTTTATAACTTCAATAATATCTTTTATCGAATCTAATACATAATCAGCTTTTGAAGCTTCACTGTCAAACTTATGACCACTTTTAACCTGAACGGTTTTTTTTATACCGGCATTTAAAGCCATCTGGATATCTGAGCCCTTATCACCTATAAGCCAAGAGTTGTTAAAATCTATATCAAAAAGTTTCATAGCGTCTTCAACCATACCGATCTTTGGCTTTCTACATAAACAATGATCATCAGGTCCATGAGGACATAAAAACACAGCTTCAATATTTATATCTTCATCTTTAAATGTTTTTAGCATCCATGATGTTAATTTATCAAAATCATCTTGTGTATAATAACCTCTTGATATTCCTGATTGATTTGTTACTATTATAAGTTTATAACCAATATCTTCCAAATATCTCAAAGAATCAAAAACACCATCTATAAATTCAAAATCATCAATCTTATATAAATAATTCTTTTCAACATTTATAACACCGTCACGGTCTAAAAAAACAACTTTTTTTTTATCAGAACAACTCATATGTAACAGACCTTACTCCCTCATTATATATCTCTTTGCAAAGTTCAGTGCTATTTTCTAAAATAACTACTTTTAACTGCGTACCTGATACCTCAATAGTAATACAAGATTTTGAATTATCAGAAAATTCAACTTTGTTATCACTTACGCTCCAGCTGTTTTCATTTATATTAACGGCATCGGTTATTTTAGAAATTGACCCCTCTAACATATAATATGACTGTACAGATGTAGTTATTGTAGATACATCTTGCTTTATCGTAGAAATAACTGCACTGTTCCTAGAATCCAAAAGCTTAGGAACAGCCACTGCCCCAATTATGGCAAGTATAGCTATTACAAATATTAACTCAATCATAGAAAATGCTTTTTTACAACTTCTTAAACTCATAGTAAACTCTTTATTTAATTTTATGAGTGATTATAGTGACAGTAAAATAAAACTAAGTTTAATTTTTTCACAATAAAAATGACCCAAAAGTGACAATATTTTTATATTTTTTAAAATCTAAATCAATATAAGTAAAATATTAATTTATATAAAAAAAACTACTTCCACTACCGCTAAAAAAGCTATTTTTAGGTAAACCGTAATTTTTAGGTGTAAGTTTTGGATAATTATCAAGAGCAGGAGCATAAAGATCATTCGCACTTTTTATATCCATATTCTTTAAGATATCTATACTTTTCATTGCTATAAGTTTATTGGTATCTTCTATACTGATCTCTTTATAAAATTTATCCCTAAAACTCGTAAAAATCTTTCCCGTGTTACATTCAACGGGTGGAGTAAAAGTTCTAATATCTAAAACCTCTTCATCAAAAGGTTCTACTATCTCCCCTATTCCAGTTACATTTGCACTATCATATTCATATATAAAAAAAGGTACATCTGCACCTATAGTTTCACCTATTTTGGAGAGTTGATCTTTACTAAGACCTAAATTAGCAAGCTCATTTACCATTATTATAAAAGTCGCACAATTACTGCTGCCACCCCCAAGACCTGCGAACTCAGGTATATTTTTCTTTACAACCACTTTATAATTCTCAAATAGTTCTTCTATATTCTCATTAATTTCCAGTAATTTTAAATAAGCTTTATATATTGTATTTTGTTTTGTTTCACAACCAAAATCACCTTCTAAAGTAAACTCTGTAAAATTTCCCTTTTCAAAGGATACAACATCATATAGATTTTTTACCCTTACAAATCTTGATACAAGTTCATGATAAGAGTCTCTTTTTCCTGCTATTTTTAAAAATATATTTACTTTTGCATATGATTTTTTAGTCATATTATTATTCATCATAGTGATCCTCTAAAAGTACTTTATTTAATATATACTTTACTTCCATATCTTTTATCTGTACAACTGCAAAGAATGTATCAAATGATATAAGATACTCACCGTCATCTTTTGTTTCAAAATAATTTATATCTAATTTTTTTCCAAGATCAAACCACTCTTTTGTTCCTGTATAGTTATTAGTTGATAGGTCTAAATAGTTTAAAGGATTTAATGATTTTTCATCATCATAATAAAATTCACCCTCATGCAGTCTTTCAAGATAAGATAGTGTACCAACTAAATCTAATCTTTCTAAAAGTATCTGAGCCATACTTCTTATATAACTTCCCTCACTTACAGTTATATCAAAAGTTATGAAAGGGTGGCAATAATTGATAAACTTCACATCATAAACTTCCGATGTGATCTTTTTCATCTCAAAATCAATACCTTCTCGTGCTAAATTGTAAGCTCTTTTACCATCTATCTTCTTTGCACTGTATTTAGGGGGAAGATATTCTAAAGTTCCTAATAAACTTTGAAGCTGTTGTTTTATATCTGTTTCATTTAGTTCTGATATATCTTTTATATCATATATATTTTCATTGTCCAAAGACTCACTTAAGGCACCCAAAAATATCGTAGCCCTATATGACTTAGGTGTTTTCTTTAAAAACCTGAAAAGTTTAGAATACTGACCAAAAGCAACGATCAAAGAGCCGCAAGCAAAAGGATCAAGAGTTCCTGAAAATCCTGCTTTTTTATTTTTATATTTTCTTTTTATCCTGTTTAAATAAAAGTTACTACTTATAAATACAGGTTTCCTTACAACAAATAATCTGTTCATATTTTCCTATTCTAATTTTATCCTATACATAAAAAGTGTTTAGAT
>JAYEKV010000117.1:4362-18984 GCA_034716855.1 Campylobacterota bacterium
CTTCTACCTTTATAAAATCTACTATGTACAAAACTAAGAGTCAACTCATCTTTGGCTCTTGTAAAGGCAACATAGCCAAGTCTTCTTTCCTCTTCGATATCACTTCCGTCAACAATAATAGGGAAAAAACCTTCCTCCATACCTATTACAAATACATGCTTAAACTCTAAACCTTTACTTGCATGTATACTCATTAAAGAGATATACTGATCACTTATCTCATCAGCAGCACTTTCAAGTGATATTTCATTTAAAAAGTCCTCTAAATTAAGATCTAAGTTTTGAATAAAGAAGTCTCTTAAGTATCCGTAAAATTCATCAATATTTGCAATTCTGTCATCAGCATCTATACTTTTTATATATGTTGTCTTAAAATCAAAAGTTTCTTCAAATAGATCAATAAATCTCATCTTGGCTGTTTTTAACACATCTTGCATATCTTCAATCGATGCCATAAATACCTTTAAGGTTCTACTATTCTTTTTACCTACAAGAACAGCTAAGTCTTCAGGAGTATATTCACTTATGATACTAAAAATAGATTTTGCTTTTTGGTGTGATTCTGCTTCTAGCTTATCTATTGTAGTTTTTCCTATACCTCTTTTTGGTTTGTTGATTATTCTTTTTATGGAAAAGTTATCGTTACTGTTAGTTATAACTCTAAAGTATGCTATAAGATCTTTTATCTCTGCTCTTTCGTAGAACTTCACTCCACCTACAAGTTTATAGTTTACACTAGATCTTACAAGACCCTCTTCAAGGGCACGACTAAGTGCATTTACCCTAAATAGTACGGCAATATCTTTTGCACTTTCACCAGAATCTATAAGTTGTTTAATATCATCTACAATTTTTCTTGTTTCATCATTCTCATCATTTGACTCATATAGCTTTATACTGTTACCTTCAGATCTTGTACCTACAAGTTTCTTCCCAAGCCTGTCTCTGTTGTGTTCTATAAGTGCATTTGCATGAAATAATATTTTATTTGTTGATCTGTAGTTTTCTTCTAGTTTTATAGTTGTAGCATCATTAAATGTATCGGCAAAAGAGAGTATATTTTTAATAGTAGCCCCTCTCCATCCGTAAATTGACTGGTCATCATCACCTACTACACAAAGATTGTCATGTGTAGAGCATAGTTTTTTTAAAAGTTTATATTGAAGTTCATTGGTATCTTGATACTCATCCACCATAATATACTGATACCTTTGACTTGTTTGCTGTGCCAGTTCTTCATTTTGAAGTAGGATTTTATATGTCAATAAAAGAAGATCATCAAAATCTACAAGATTATTAGCTTCAAGATAATTTTCATACTTCTCATACACATCTGCAATTTGTGTGTAAAATTTATCTTGTGCCGATGCTTTTGCATCCTCAATACTCATTATAGAATTTTTAAATTTTGATATTTCAGATGATAATGTAGCTGTAGTGATATCTTTATCTATTGTTTTTAATATTTTCTTTTTATCATCACCGTCTATTATAACAAAATTGTTTTTTCTATTTAGATGATTGATATTAAATTTTAAAAATAAAAGTCCAAACTTATGAAAGGTACACAGTAAAGGTGGATAAGAGATGGTTTGTGTATCTATAAGAGTGTATGCTCTTTCCCTCATCTCTGTAGCAGCTTTATTTGTGAAGGTCAGTGTTAGAATTGATGCGGGATCAATACCTATAGATATCAAATATGCAAGTCTTGTAGTTATGGTTTTTGTTTTACCGCTTCCTGCCCCCGCAAGTATCAACAATGGTCCATCAATATGTTTAGCCGCTATTTTTTGTGATTCATTTAAAGTATCTAACATCTCTTTTCTTTCATAGTTAATTCATTAATTATACCATAATATACTAAAAATTTAAAAAATTTAAATCTTTTTATTAGTTTTGCTAATAATTAATAAAACTTTACATAAATCTATGTTATTATTATGATTAATAAAACTTAAAAAGGTTGCATATGTTATCAGATTTTACCAAATTGAATACATTCTTAACAGTTGTAAAAGAGAAGTCATTTTCTAAAGCTTCTGCAAAATTAGGTATTTCTCAGCCTGCAGTAACACAACAGATGAGATTTTTGGAGGATTACTTAGGTACGGCTATCGTAGATAGAAAGAAAAATGGTATAAGACTTACAAAAGAGGGTGAAAAACTTCATCAAATAGCTCAAAAAATTGATAAAGTTATAACAAACAGTGAAAAAGAGATATTAAAAATAATAAACAAAGATATCACTTTTATATTCGGTGCATCAAATGCTATAGGTAACTATATATTACCAACATTTATGAACGACATCAAAGAAAAAATAGACAATGATGTAAGTGTAAATATCAGTACAAGCTCTGAAGTTATCGAAGAGCTTAAAGATAAAAAGATAGATATGGCACTTATAGAGTCTCCTATTTTTGAAGATGGTGTTATATACAGAGAGTGGATGGAAGATGAGATCGTTATCTTCTCAAACCAAAAACTTCCTAGAAGAGTAAAAGATGAAGATCTTTTATCATTCAAGTGGGTATGTAGAGATCCTGACAGTCATACAAGAAGAGTATTTAAAGAACACCTTGAGCAAGCTGGTTTAAGTGACTGTGATACATTTAATGTAGTAAGTCAAGCTTCATCACCGACTGCTATTGTTCAAACGATACTTCACAGTTCAAAAGATGATACGCCTACTTGTTCAATAGTATCTTCTCATGCTATAGAAGATCTTGTAAAAGCAGGTGTACTTTTTGAATCAAGACTTCCTGCAATAAAAATGAAAAGAAAACTATATATTGCTTACTTAAAAGAGAGAAAGCATGATGCATTTATAGAAAATGTTATCACTTATCTGATGAGTGTTGCCAAATAATATTTTTACAATCATAAAAAAAGGGAGGTTTTATAACCTCCCTTTTTTATTAAATTACTTTTTATTATCTTGCATAACCAGTAGATCTAAGTTCACGAATTACATTTACTTTGACCTCTCCTGGATATTGTACCTTCTCCTCGATCTGTGTTGCTATTTCAGTTGCAAGTAAGATAGATTCATCATCATTTAAAAGATTTGCATTTACAATTACTCTAAGCTCTCTACCAGCATTGATAGCATATGCATTAGCTACTCCGGTATGACCCATAGCGATTGACTCTATCTCCTCTACTCTTTTTAGGAAACTTTCAAGTACTTCTCTTCTAGCTCCTGGTCTTGCAGCACTTAAAGCATCTGCAGCACAAACAGCCGCAGACTCTATAGATGTTGCTTCTTCATGTCCGTGGTGTGCATAAATAGCATTGATAACCTCTTCAGGTTCTTCAAACTTCTTACAAAGTTCTGCACCAATATCTACATGAGATCCCGGCATATCATGAGTCAAAGCTTTACCTATATCATGCATAAGCCCTGCTCTTCTAGCCAAAATAGTATCTCCTCCAAGCTGAGAAGCAATAAGTCCCGCTAGATTTGCCACTTCCAAAGTATGTGCCAAAGCATTTTGTCCATAACTTGCTCTGTATCTTAGTTTTCCAACAAGGTGGATAAGCTCTCTATGCATATTTTTTATACCTAAAGATGCAACTGTTTCTTCACCCTCTTTATCAATATTCTCATCAAACTCTTTTTTTACACTATTGTAAACTTCTTCAATTCTTGCAGGGTGAATTCTACCATCCTCCAAAAGTAACTCTATAGTTTTTGTAGAGATAGCTCTTCTATAAAGATTGAAACTGCTTACTGTAATAGTATTTGGTATATCACCAATTATAATATCTACACCCAGACAAAATTCTAGAGCTTTTATATTACGACCCTCTTTACCTATAATTTTACCCTTAGCTTCTTCATCTGGAAGCGGTATATTATTTATCAATCTTTCTGCTGCAAATTCACCTGCATATCTAGTAACTGCATGAGAAAGGATATTGTTTACCTCTGATTTTGAGTTCTTTTGTGATAATTTGTACTCTTTTCTAAATATTGATGATATTTGTGCTCTATTATCCTCTTTTACCTGTTCCAACATTAGCTCTTTTGCTTCTTCACAGGTCAATCCACTTGCATTTTCAAGAATTTTTAGAACTTTTTTTTGTTTATCGTCTATTGATCTTTTTTGACTCTCCAGACCCTTTTTAAGTGCTACTGCTTCACTTTTTGTATTATCTATCTCATGTTTTTCTTTCTTCATAGTGATAATATGTTCATCTAAAACACTATTAAGTTCCCGTTCTTTTCTTTCAAGCTCTCTTTTTGTATTTTTAAATTCTTTATCGTAATCTTTTTTTGCTTTTAATTTTGCCTCTTGTAATAAAACTTGAGCTTCGTGTTCAATAACTTTTGCTTTTGCTATAGCTTGTTCAGTATAGACTTCATATTTTGCAGCATTAATTTTATTTGAGATAACAAATCCAATAAATGCAGCAATTAATGCTGTTACTACAGCAATAATGATCATTTCCATTTTAAAACCTTCTTATGTAATTATATAATCAGGCCTAATATCATACTTATCAGTTACAACATCGCTTGTATAACACATACTAAGTTGAGTGAATACTGTTTTTGGTCGTTTTGACAGTGTATCAAAAAACCTGTCGTACATACCTGCACCAAAACCCACCCTTCTAAATGTATTATCAATCCCTACAATAGGAACAATTACCATATCTAAAGGTATTTTATTGTTTTTATATGTTGAAAATACCGGCTCTTTTATTCCAAATCTCTTCTTTTTTAAAGGGAGTCTGTATTTTACGGGAACAAACGATTTATCTTTCATAAAAGGTACATAAACCTCTATATTTCTTCGTTTTCTTAAAATATTTATTAAAAATCTTATATCCACTTCATTTTCAAGAGGTATATAAAGTAATATATTTTTAGGCTTATGTAAATCAATAATTTTTAAAATCTTTAAACAGATAGTTTTATCTTTTTTTATTTTTCCATGTTTACTGTTGTATTGTAACTTCTTAAAACATAACTTTCTAAAGTTATCTTTAGTCATATTAAGCCTTTTTAGGATAAAATCCGCTTTATATTCTACCTAAAGGAACTAAAAATGAAGTTTAAAAATATTGCTATTTTTTCTATTTTGACAATTGCACTAATCACAGGTTGCGATGAAAAGAAAAAGATTGAAGAATCTGATATAGTAACAAATAATACAAAAACAGAACAAAAACAAGAGACAAAAGAAAATAAACCATTTACTTTCAATCTAGTAACATCTAACGGTAAAGATCTAAAGATAATTGCAGATATGAAAAATGGCTGGGAATTTGTAGGACATGAAAATAAAGTTGTACTTCTTGACTTTTTTGGTACATGGTGTCCTCCATGTAAAGCAGAAATACCACACCTTAATAATATTAGAGGAAAACTAAAAGAAGATTTTGAAATAATAGGTATTGATGTTGGTCAAAGAGGTGGGGGATTAACACCTGCTGAAGAATTAACTCAATTTATAAAAGATTTTAAGATTAAATATCCTGTAACTTCAGGTGCAGACAACGGCATACTTTTTAGTGCTGTTAGTGAATTAAATCCTTCAGGGTCTATTCCTTTTATGATACTATTTAATAAACAAGGTCAATTTGTAAGATACTATGTTGGTATGAAACCTGAAGAGATGTTAATGAAAGATATAGAAGCTGCTATAAAGATGAAATAATGTTTGGAATATTTAAAAAATTTAAAAAAACCAAAGAAGAACAAAAACAAGAGATAGTTGAACAATACTCTAAAGAAGAAGAGATAATTGAAGATTCAAAAAATGAAATCTTGGAGATTGAAGAAGTTTTAGAAGAAAAAATTGATACAACTCCCAAGATTGAAGAGGATCAAGAAACCCAATCTAAAAAAATAAAAGAAACACCGACTGTTGAAGAAGAAAAACAAGAACTACCAAAAGAAAACAGTTCTTCAAAAGGGTTCTTTGCAAGAGCCTTAGAAAAAACCGTCGGTAATTTCAAATCTATTGTACCAAAGAAAAAAGAGAAAATTGAATTTGATATAATTGAAGAGCTTTTAATTGAAGCTGATATGGAATATGAGATAGTTGAAAAAGCTATGGATGGTTTACCTGAAATGATAACAAGAGATCAACTAAGACACAGATTGGTATCTCTTTTTGAACACGCACCTGAAGTTGACTATGATAATATTCCTAAACCTTTTATTGAACTTATCATCGGTGTAAACGGTGCAGGAAAAACTACAACAATAGCCAAGTTGGCAAATATGTACAAACAAAATAACAAAAAAGTAATTTTAGGAGCTGGAGACACCTTTAGAGCAGCTGCAATTGAACAGCTTTCAACTTGGGCATCCAAACTTGAAATACCAATAGTTAAAACAAAACAGGGACATGATCCAAGTGCCGTAGCATACGATACGATCCAATCAGCTGCTGCAAAAGAATTTGACCATGCTATAATTGATACGGCAGGAAGACTTCAGACACAAACAAACTTGGCAAATGAACTTAAAAAAATAGTTAATGTGTGTAACAAAGCTTACGAAGGTGCACCACATCAAAAGATCATGATACTAGACGGTACTCAAGGTAACTCTGCTATTGCACAAGCAAAAGCATTTAATGAGATGATCGGTATTGATGGTATTATCGTAACAAAATTAGATGGAACTGCAAAAGGTGGAGCACTTTTCAGTATATCAAATCAACTGGAACTACCAATATTTTATATAGGTATAGGAGAAAAAGCTGATGATATTATCCCTTTTAGCCCTGATGAATTTGTTGATGGACTACTTGATGGAATATACACATAATGGATAAAAATAAAGAAAATATTGAGCATGAAATTCAAGAGCATGAAATTTATGAACAAGGGTTAAAAGATGATCCAAATGCCACATTTTCGCAGTGTAAAAACTGTAAAACAGAGATAAGAAAGAAACTAAGAAGATGCCCTTATTGTGGTATCTTAAATCCTACTGTTACTATTAAAGAGATAGCTATAACTATGACTGTGGTGATTGTAGTTATGTATGCAGTAAGTTACTTTATGAAGTGATAGAAAAATCTATCACTTCATCTAAAAACACCTCTATATCATCTTTACCGCAACCTGCAAAGTTATTTTGTATAAACTGATCTATCCCTTTTCCGTTATGATTTAATATAGGAACTATTTTTATCCCTGTGATCTCTGATAAAAAATGTGAATCATCAATAGCATCTTTATATGAATGATTTAAAATTGACCTTGAAAAGTTATTTAATATATGGTAATAGATATGTAGGAACTCTATCTCTTTTAACTCTAAAGCAAAGGTGTGGCTGATTATCTTCCATTCAAACGAGACTACAGGCTTTAGTTTATCAGGTTTGACATTTATACCTATCTCCTCTTTGATCTCTCTTACCAATGCTTCTTTTAACGATTCACCTTTCTCTACTCCACCACCGGGAAAACCCATACGACCATCCCATCTATCGATCATAATCATAGCAGGACACTTTATATGAGTCTGATCTTTAAAGTACTTCCAAGGAGATATCTCCTCCACATAGATAATTAAAAAAACAGTATTCTTTTTGTCTGGAACAGTTTTACCAAACTCAACTCTAACTTTTTCCAATTTAATTCCTAAAATATATATCTAAAAAAAGGTGTACCTTGCGATACACCTTTTTTATAAAACTACAAAATCCATAAAAAGTGATAGATTTTGTTCAGATTGTGCTAAACTAAAATGAAGATGTACTGTAGTACTTCGAATTTTAGTTTAGTGCAAGGTGAATAAAAGCTATCGCTTTTATTCCCACTCGATTGTTGCTGGTGGTTTACTGCTAATGTCGTAAACAACTCTATTGATCCCATCAACTTCGTTGATAATTCTTCTACTCATAACTTCAAGTATATCGTGAGGGATATGTGCAAATGTAGCAGTCATACCATCAATTGCATTTACAATTCTAATACAAGCAGTGTTATCATAAGTTCTATTATCACCCATAACACCTACAGATTTTACATTTAGAAGTACTGTAAAGGCTTGCCAAGTTTTATCATACCATCCACTAGCTCTTAACTCTTCAAGCATTATAGTGTCAGCTTTTCTTAATATTTCTAAATCTGGTGTATTTACTTCACCCATGATTCGTATAGCAAGTCCAGGACCTGGGAATGGATGTCGTCCAATCATTCTAGATGGAAGTCCAAGCTCTAACCCAAGCTCTCTTACTTCATCTTTAAATATCTCCCTTAACGGTTCTATAAGTTCAAATGTCATCCAGTCAGGAAGTCCACCTACATTATGGTGTGATTTGATAGTTTTTGAAGGACCTTTTACAGATACAGACTCAATTACATCCGTATATAGTGTACCTTGTGCCAAGAAAGAGATACCATCATGTTTTTTAGCCTCCACATCAAATACTTCGATAAAAGTTTCACCGATGATCTTTCTTTTTGTTTCAGGATCAGTTACACCTGCAAGTTTACTTAAAAAATCTTCACTTGCATCTACAGTGATAAGATTGATATCTCTTTGTGCAAACATATTTTGTACATCTTCAACTTCATTTGCTCTTAAAAGACCGTTGTTTACAAATACAGGGATAAGTTTATCTCCAATAGCTTCAGATAGAAGTGTAGCAACAACAGAAGAGTCAACTCCACCACTTACCCCACAAAGAACTTTTTTATCGCCAACTTGTGCTTTTATTTTAGCAATTTGTTCTTTTGCAAAGTTACCCATATTCCAGTTTTTTTCACATTTACAAATATGTTTTGCAAAATTAACAAGCATTTGACCACCCTGTACTGAGTGTGTTACCTCTGGGTGATATTGGAATGCATAAATATTTTCTTTTTCATTGGCAATTGCTGCATAAGGAGAATTTGCACTTGTAGCTATTGTAGTAAATCCTTCAGGGATAGACTCTACTCTATCTCCGTGAGACATCCAAACAACTTCATTATCATCAATACCATCAAATATAGCAGACGAACCATCTTCAATTTTAAGCTCTGCTTTACCGTATTCATGATGGTCTGCTGGGATTACAGAACCACCTAAATAATGTGCAATAGTCTGCATACCGTAACAAATACCTAAAATAGGCAATCCCAATTCAAATACTTTCTCATCAACTTTATATGCATCTTCAGCATAAATAGAAGCAGGACCACCACTTAAAATTATCCCTTTAGGGCTTCTTGCATTAATATCTTCGATTGATTCGTTATAAGGTACGATCTCTGAGTAAAAACCACTATTTCTTAATCTTTTTGAAATCAGTTGTGTATATTGACTACCAAAATCTAAAACTAGTATAGGTACATGTTTCAATTAAAATCCTTTTAAGTTACTGTATAGGGGATTATATCTAAAAGATAGTAAATTTATCGAAGAGTTTAATTTATTTTATCTATAATGTCATAAATAAAATTACTTATAGCATCCCACGCTGAATGTGTTGTATTTGCAATTGCAGATGCTCTATCAGGATCAGACATGAGTAAAATACCACACATGATTCCAAATAAAAACCATAATATTCTAATAAGTATTTTAATCATATATTTTCCTAAAATAAATATATTTTTATAATTAAGTTTTTATATAAAAACTTAATTATAAAAATATGATGGAAGGCTCAACCCTCCATCAAAAACTATGCTCCTATACCTAACATTTGATATTGAACATACCAAATCGCAATAGATACAAAATAACCTATAACAATTGTCCAAGCATACTTCATATGTGCACCGAATGTATAAACACCAGGTAATTTACCCATAACACCAACACCGGCAGCAGAACCAAATGAGATCATAGATCCACCAACACCAGCTGTAAGTGTTACAAGCATCCATTGATCAAGTCCCATCTCAGGAGAAGCTTTAAGAACCGCTGACATTACAGGTACATTATCAATAATAGCAGATAAGAAACCAACACCGATATTTGACCAAGTAGGACCAAGTACAGATGGATCATATACTACAACAGCAAGTGCTAACCAACCTATAAAGTATAATGCACCAACAGCAGCAAGAATACCAAAGAAGAACATCAGCGTATTATTCTCAATTTTTGCCATAGAGTGGAATACATCAAATTCACTTTTGTGGATAGTTTTAAGTCTATATGCATAAAGCTTAAGAAGTGAAAGACCAAACATCATACCCCACATTGCAGGAAGGTGAAGAACCTGATGAGACATTACTGCACAGAAGATTGTAAATATACCAAGTCCAATAACAACATTTGCACCAGTCATAAGCTCTGGCTTAGTCTCTTTTGCTACATCAAAATCAGGCTTAACATCAGGAACGAATCTTGCTAAGATAACAGCTGTTACTAAGTAACCGATAATAGAAGCAGGGAATAAGAATAAGAAATCTACAAATGTCCCCTTACCAGCTGTCCACGCCATAAGTGTCGTAATATCACCAAATGGAGACCAAGCACCACCTGCATTTGCAGCAACAACAATATTAATAGCACCTGGTACTAAGAAATCTTTTCTTTTCTTTTCAATTGTAATAAGAACAGTCGAAAGGATAAGAGCAGTTGTTAAGTTATCTGCAATAGGTGAAAGGAAGAATGCAATAAATCCAGTTACCCAGAATAGTTGTCTATATGTATATCCCTTAGATATAAGATTGTATTTCATTCTGTCAAATACACCCATATGGATCATAGACTCAATATATGTCATGGCAACAAACAAGAAGAAGAATATTTCAGCTATCTCTAAAATAAGGTGCTGTGCCTGAGTATGAACAAGATTCATATTCAAGTGGTTCATCGCATAATAAATACCAATTAAAATAAATAAGAAAGTACCAGTAAGTAGTGCCGGTTTAGCCTTATCTATGTGATAATGCTCCTCCATAGCAACAAAATAGTAACCTATAACAAATATGATCAGTGAAGCTATACCAACCCAAGTAAATGTCAGATCAGGAGGCACTTCTCCTGTTCCACCACCACTTGCAAACGCAAATACACTTGTTAAACTAATCAATAATAGTTTTAACATTATCTCTCCTTAATAAAATGTGCACCAATAGATTTTTATCTATCAATTGCACTTTGAATAATTTATTTTGCCGTAAATAAGCTTAAAAGTGTAAACTAATTGTTAAGAAAGTGCTATATTTAATATAAAAACAAGTAGAACTATTTTTCTTTTATAAAATGTGCTCCTATAGATTCTTTTCTATTAATCGCACTTTGAATAATTGATTTTGCAGTAAGTAACCTTAAAAATAGTAATCTTCCTACATCATCTTTTAAATATGACTCAACATCTTCAAGAGCATCAATTAAATCTTGTCTTTGTCTTACAATACCAACATTTGTCCACATAAGATTTCTAAGAGCATTTTTGATTGCTTTATCACCCTTTTTTTGCAATTCATAATGTGGGTATTTACCAAACTCATGGTAATTGTCAAAATCTATTCTAAAATTATCTTTTAATGACTTCTCAATAGCTAGTTTAGAGAACACTAGACCTTCCAAAAGCGAATTAGATGCAAGACGATTTGCTCCATGTACACCTGTACAGGCAACCTCTCCTATTGCATAAAGATTTTTACTCCCTTTAACTTTTGAATCAAGATCAACATCAATTCCACCCATACTGTAGTGAAATGCAGGACTAATTGGAACTCTTTCAAAAGGAAGATCAAATCCCACCTCTTTTAGATCACTATAAATATTTGGAAATCTTTTTTGAAAGAATTTTTTTTCAAAATTTCTAAAAGAAAGGTAAACTTTAGAACCTGTCTTTTTTGAATAGTCAAAAATTGCACGACTTACTACATCTCTAGGAGCTAGTTCAGCGTCTTTATGATAATCCTTTAAAAAAGCATACCCCTCTTCATCCTCAACAATAGCACCTTCACCTCTTAACGCCTCTGTAAGAAGTTGTTTTCTTGCACTAGTAGAGTCTACAAAAACAGTGGGATGAAACTGCATCATCTCCATATCTTTTAGAGGTATCCCTTTTTCTACACAAATACCCTGTATATCACCTGCAATTGTCGTGGAGTTAGTATGGTACCTATATATTGACCCTACACCACCGCTTGCTATAATTGTATTATGTGCATATACAACCTTATCTTCATCCTTATGGATAAGATGTACTCCATAACACACACCATCTTCATATAAAAGGTCTATAACAATAGATTCTGTAAATACCTCATGTGGACATTGTTGAAGTAAAAACATATGCATCATTCTTCCTGTTGCATCCCCGTCTGCATGTAGTATTCTACTTGTACTGTGAGCTGCTTCTTTTGTATATGCAAGCTCACCGTCATCATTTTTATCAAAATCAAAACCTGAATCAATCAAGTCGTCTATTGCATCCATAGAATATCTACTTAGGGTTTCAACAGCTTTTTTATCGTTTAACTCAACACCCGCACTCATTGTATCTTGTATATGGGAAGGGACATCATTAGTATCCTTTGCCCTTACAACTCCACCTTGAGCCCAAAATGTATTACATTCCCAAGGTGTTTTTTTACAAATCACCATAACTTTTTTATCTTTAGGTATCTTTCTTGCTGCATTAAGTCCGGCAAGTCCTGCACCAATAATTAAATAATCATAAATCATTTTTACTTCTCTTGTATTTTATTCTGTGCTTCATATTTAGGTGCATCTTTATATCCACAACCGATAAATAACAATGAAAATATTAAAATTGTATATATTTTTTTCATATTATACTCCATAGTAATCGCAAATATTATCTTAAATCATATAAAAATTTAATAAATTTTTTAGTATAATCGCACAAAATTTGTTCAAGGAACTACAATATGAAACTAGCAAATAGAATGGATAGACTTTCAGAGTCTATAACAATAGCTATTACAACATTATCAAAAGAACTAAAAGCACAAGGTAAAGATGTTCTTAGTTTTAGTGCCGGTGAACCTGACTTTGGTACACCTCAAGTTATAAAAGATGCTGCAATAAAAGCACTGGAAAAAGATGAAACTACATACACAGCTGTTGACGGTACAGTTGAGTGTAGACAAGCTATTGCAGATAAATTAAAAAGAGACAATGGTTTAGACTATGATGCTTCTGATATTATTGTAAGTGTTGGTGCAAAACACTCACTATTTAATATTTTCCAAGCTGCAGTAGATAAAGGTGATGAAGTTATCATCCCTGCACCTTACTGGGTAACATATCCAGAACAGGTACAGTATAGTGAAGGTACTGTTGTAGAGATTCTTACAGATGATTCTACAGGATTTAAGATCACACCTGAGCAACTTAAAGCTGCTATTACTCAAAAATCTAAATTTTTAGTACTTACTACACCTTCAAACCCAACAGGAAGTGTTTACTCAAAAGAGGAGATACTAGCACTTGGTGAAGTTCTAAAAGGAACTGATATAAAAGTTATAAGTGATGAGATGTATGAAAAACTTATGTATGACAATACAGAGTTTACAGCAGTTGCAAGTGTAAGCGAAGATATGTTCCAAAGAACAATCACAATAAACGGACTAAGTAAAGCAGTTGCTATGACTGGTTGGAGATTTGGATATTTAGCTTGTAAAGATAAAGATCTTTTAAAAGCTATGAAAAAGCTTCAATCTCAATCAACTTCAAATATAAACTCTATAACACAATACGCTTCTATAACTGCTCTTGACGGAAGTGCTGACGCAGATATTGAAGCTATGAGAGTAGAATTTGAAAAAAGAAGAAACTTAGCAATAAAACTTATGAATGAGATTGACGGACTGTCAGTTGTAAAACCAAATGGTGCATTCTACCTATTTGTAAATATCAAAGAGGTATCAAATGATTCTATGGAGTTCTGTAAAGGTCTTTTAGAAGATGTAGGTGTAGCTGTTGTACCTGGTGTAGCATTTGGACTTGAGGGTTACTTTAGACTATCTTTTGCTACAAGTGAAGATATAATCAAAGACGGTATATCTAGAATAGCAAAGTTTGTTAAAGATAACAAGTAAAAAATTATCTACATAAAAAAAGGGTATTGGTTATTCCAATACCCTTTTTTATTAGATCAGTTTAAAACTACTTATTTATCCCCAAATCTTTTAATATTTTATTCCATTTCATTACTCTATTATAATATTTTCTATTCTTTAAACCACCGTTATATCCACTTATAGTTTGAAAATAGTTTTTTCTTGTATTTGATAGATGTACAATATACAAAGATGCAATTTTAGCAGATAATTTTAAATCAGAAACAAGTTTTATTCTAAGTTGCCTATCTGTAATAGCGTGGATAGATTTTAATTTTTTAGGATACAAAGATGATATATATCTAGCAGTAGGTACTCTTATTTGCATAGCACCTAAAGAGGAATAGTATTTTCCATTTTTTTTATCAAGGTCTCCTAGATTATTTATACCGCCTGAAGATTCTGTCATACAGATTGCAGCAATAGTATTTGGGAAGCTTTCCCCTCTTTTGTCTGTATATTTTAACGCTATATCTCTAACAGTATTTAAAGTTTTTAACTGATGATCATTTAACTTGACTTTAGAAAACAACGGTATTGTAATTAATATTGATACAAAAAACAATCTCATATAAACCTCACTTTTTTAGGGAGCACATTATATCT
>JAYEKV010000118.1:0-5266 GCA_034716855.1 Campylobacterota bacterium
AGATTTGCAAGAACTGCTTCTTTTGTACCATCAAGATGTACTTTTCCATTATCTATTACTATTACTCTGTTTACCATAGACAGAAGGCTTATCTTTTGTGTTATAAATAAAGTAGTTTTATCAGCAAGATATCCTTTTAGATTTTTCACAACTATTGCTTCTGATTGATTATCCATAGAACTTGTAGGTTCATCAAATATCATAATAGGCTGTTCTAATAAAACTGCTCGGGCAATTCCTATACTTTGAATTTGTCCTCCCGAAAGTCCTATTCCACCTTCACCTATAGTCATATCATAACCCCTTGGATGCTTTCTTACAAAATCATCAACTCCGCTTATCTTTGCAGCATTTAACATCTGCGTATCTGTTGAGTAAGAAGCCTTAAAGGTGATATTTTCTTTTACCGTACCACTAAATAAAGCTATTTGCTGAGATGTATATCCAATGTGTTTACGAAGATCCACAGGATCTATCTGACTTATATCTATACCATCTACAAAAACTATACCGCTGTCAGGCTCATATAGCTTTAAAATCAACTTTACAATACTACTTTTCCCAGAACCCATACGACCGACTATTGCCACTCTTTCCCCTGGATTTATTGTAAATGATACATTACTAAGAGAAGGTATCTCACTTCCAGGATAAGTAAAAGTCACATTTTGGAACTCTATTTTTCCTTTGAAGTATGGTCTATGTACAAACTCATGGTTATTTGGTCGTTCAACCGGCATAGAAACAATATTGTTCAATACACTATAAGACTCTTTTGCATCATTGTAGTTTGTTATGAGTGCCGCAGCCTGTCCCATAGGTGCGACTGTTCTTGACGCTAAAATAACTGAAGCAATAAGTCCACCCATAGTAAGATTGAACTCCTGTATCATATAAACACCGTATATAATTATAGATACTGTATTTAGCTGTATTAAAAAGCCAGTAATTGTAGGGATAGATGAAGATAACATCCTAGTATGTAAACTCTTTTTTGCTATCTCTCCACTAGCTTCTTCCCAAAGCCATTGTTTATTGCCAAAGATTCCCATTGATTTTAGAGTTTCTATATTGTTCAAAGTTTCTATAAGTATAGAGTTTTTCTTTGCAGAAGCTTCATGGGTCTGTTTTATACTCTCTTGCAAAGGTGACTTTACAAAAAAAGCATATATCAGTATAAGAAGGATGGTCACTATAGGTATCATAACCATACTTCCCCCTATATAGTATATAACAAACAAAAATATAATAGTAAACGGCATATCAATAAGAGCAATGATCGTAGCGTTTGTCAAAAAAGATCTTATAGAATCAAAATCCCTAAGATTACTAGCAAATGCACCTACGGAAGTTGGACGCACTGCCATTTTCAAATCTAAAACCTTCTCAAAAAGGATAGAAGACATAATTACATCACTCTTTTTTGCAGCTATCTCAATAAGATACGAACGGGTAAACTTTAGAAAAGTATCAATAAGATAGACTATAGCTACCCCTATGGCAAAAAACCATAAGGTTTCTGTTGCATTATTAGGGATTACCCTATCATATACGCTCATTGTAAATAGTGGTGCGGCAAGTACGAAGATATTTATCAAAATAGAAGCAAATATCACATCTTTGTATATATTTGTAGAGAGCTTTAGCGTACTCCAAAACCAATGCTTTGATTCAACATCAAGAGTTTTATGGTCACTTGTAGCCGTATCAAAACTTTTTTTTAACATAATAGAAAAGCCCAGATACTCCTTATTTATATCCTCGATATTATGCCAAGTCTCAACGATATCATTTTCAAAAAGTGTTAAAATCTTCAACTGCTTTCGATCTTTGGAAAAAGAATCCAACACACAAGCTTGTCTATCTTTTAATATTAGTATCAATGGTAATTGTAAAGGAGATATCTCATCAAGATTACGCTCTATTATCTTTGTTTTCAATCCTGCATGTTCAGCAGCACGAGAGAATAAAGCCTTAGAGTGATTAATACTAAATAGTTCTTGAGTATCTTTACCTGGTTCAATTGGTAGGTTTGCTATCAAAGCCTCTTTTGAAAAAGGCTTATGATAGGCTTTTGTATATACGACTAAACAATCTAAAAGAGAGTCAAGTTCTCCGTCGTATTTTTTTTTATTAGACATTATATAATTACTTTAAAGAAGCTTTATAAAAATTTCTATGTTTATCTATTTCAATTATATATGGTTTATGAAGTAATATCTTCGTAGAAAAACCTTTAAGTGCTTTTTGAGCTTCCTCTTTTGTATTATATGCACCATATACAACTTTTACCCTGTCAGTTTTTGGGAACTTGTAAACAAATGTTTCATTTTGGAAATTATTCTCATTTACAAATTCATCTGCCAATTTTTGCTCACTATATGTAGATAATGAGATAGTGTATTGTGCTGTTTTACTGTTTAAAAACTTATCTTTGAAATCTTTAAATTCTGTTTGCGGTTCTATAAGTTCCACTTGAGTTACAACTTCAACCTCTTTTGCACAACCTGTTAAAGATACATTGCTGTCTGATTTAGAGTTGTCACAAAGATCAAATCTGTCATCAACTTTATCATTATCAAGATCTCTTACAAGAACTGTATCTACAACATGTACTGTGTCTTTTTTAGTACTTAGTTTCACAGGTTCATAATACTTATCAGCCATACCAAATACACTTTTTACCATATCACCCATAGAATCTAAAATTCTATATTGAGAGAACAGCCAATCATGGTCAGCAGTGATAGTTTTAGTTTTTGCCGTTATATAATCATCTTGTGCCGTTAAAAGATCAAGAAGTGTTTTTTGACCCTGATCAAACTCTTCTCTATAAAGCTTTAGAGTATTTTCACTATCAGCTGCATAAGATGCTAAGAACTTCAATTGTTCTTGAAGCATAGTATATGCAGACCAAGATAACTGAAGTCCCTCTATCACTTGTCTTTTTATATCTTTTTGATTTTCAAACTCTTGATGTATCAAACTTCTATTTTTTTGTATTGCAGATTTATCAGCACCACCCGCATATAGATTGTAATTCAATACAAGATAAGCGGAACTTTGTCTTCCAAAACCTCTATTTCCATTTATATCATTATCTATAGTATGGTCAAGAACTAGATCAAGAGTAGGTAGGTATCCTGTTTGTGCTTCCTTCTTCAGTATCTTTGCTGCTTGAAGATTGTATTGAGTTACTTTCATCGATGGATTGTTCTCAACAGCATACATTGTTGCTTGATCTAAACTTGCAGGAAGTTTAGTATCAAATACAGGAAGCTCTAACTCTTCATGACTTACTGCTCTTCCTAAGATTCTCTCAAAATTATATTGAGAATCCATAAGATTGTTCTTTTGTGTAAGCATATTGAACTGTGCTAGCTGTAAAGATGATGCCACTTTTTTTACATCTGAAAGTGTACCAAAACCAGAATCATACACATCTTGTATCTTACTGTAGATATCTTGAGTAATTTTTACATTTTCCTCTTCAGTTTCTAATAAAGCTTTGTTCTTTAGAACATTTATATACTCTTTTACAAGATTAAAAGCCACATCATTTGCCTGTTCTACATAGTTATGTGAAGCAGCAAGTACCCTTGCTTTGTGATAGTTTACTCTGTCTTTTGTCTTAAAACCATCATATATCTTTTGAGTAAGTGTTAAGGAGTGAACATATGTATAGTATGCCGTATCTTTTGGAATATCTCCATTTGAGTACACATCTTCATATCCAACCCTTGAACTAAGATCAAGACTAGGATAGTAAGCTGATTGTGCTATATTTACATCTTCTACAGTTTTATTATAGTTTTTAATTCTCTCCAAAACCAAAGGATTTGTGCCTAAAGTTTCATCAACAGCTTCTTTTAAAGTAAGTGCGTTTAGATTTGCAGAAACAAGCCCTGCAACAGTTAATATACTAAATAACTTTTTCATTTTAGATCCTTTACTTATCTTTTAAAACAACAGCTTCAACTCTTCTATTTTGAGAATATGTCACCTCTGTACCATCTTCTTGAACAAGAAGTCTTGACTCACCATAACCTGCATGTTTTACTCTATTTTTATCAACACCTTTTTCTAACAATGCGTCATATACAGATTTTGCTCTTCTATCAGAAAGACTTTGATTATACTGATCAGAACCTCTGCTATCTGTATGCCCTTGAACCTCAACTTTTATTTTCTTTGATTCATCCATAAAAAGTGCAAACTTTTCTATAATAGGATAAGAATCGTCAGTCAATATTGCTGAATCAAACTCAAAGTTTACAAGTAGAGTATAATATATCTTACAACCCTCTTCATCAACTTCGTATCTTAAATCAGTATTAGGACATTTATCCAACTCATTGATAACACCATCTTTATCGTCATCTAAAAATACAAATTCCTCTTTTGGCTCTTCAACAACAGGAGCCTCTTGTACTAACACCGGTGACTGAGGCTCCGCTGCTTGTTCATATCCAAAAGGTATTAATACTCCAAAAGTATATACATACTGGTTTTCATCTGATTTAAATGTTGTATGATGTTTCACTTCACCAAACAATCCTGCATCTTCATTTATAAGATACTTTAATCCCAATCCATAATTAAAACCTGTCATATCATCAACCGTACCTATCTTATTATTAATATCAAAATAAGAAATTCCCGCTGTTATATATGACTGAATATTATCTTTTTCATAAAAATAGTATTCTCCATTTACGCCAAATATATTTATAAATGTTGAACCTAGATCATTTTCATAATCAAATGTTCCTCTTTTTAAAGAAATATTTAGCATAGATTTTTCATTGATCTTGTTTGCAAAATCAAAACCATATGTATACCCATGATTAATACCATATCCACTATCAAAATGCACACCGCTGACATTTGGTCGTATCTCATGTTCTGGAAGCTTTGCAGCATATAAGCTAGTAAGACCCGCTATAAATAATAAGATAAA
The DNA here is from genome assembly GCA_034716855.1 of Campylobacterota bacterium. Classification (GTDB taxonomy): domain Bacteria; phylum Campylobacterota; class Campylobacteria; order Campylobacterales; family Arcobacteraceae; genus JAIOSF01. The sequence continues at coordinate 4,961 of JAYEKV010000118.1, forward strand.
CTTTTTCATTAGTAAACTCCTTCATACCTTTATTAAATAGTCTATCACTTTATAATTAAATAATAACTTAAAAAGTAATAAGCATTATAGCCTACAATTATGGTATTTTTGTGTCATAAATAAAAAATGCTTCTAAACATTTATATCATGAAGCTCTTTAAAGATATATGCTTCAACTATATCTTCTATATACTTTTGAAAAGGAGCCACAAGAACAGCTATATTTTCTTCAATAAAAGGCCATACATATTCTTTATCGTTTTTAACTACTACAATATCTATCCACTCTTGGATATCTTCTCTCTT
>JAYEKV010000119.1:0-14073 GCA_034716855.1 Campylobacterota bacterium
TTTTCGTGATATTCTAAGTCAAATAATCCTAACATTTATGAAGCCTTATTGATGATATATAGTTATTATTTTATCTAAATTATGGTTTTTATTTGGTTAGGTGGGTAGTTTTTAGAGATGCCCTATACTTATTTAATATTTTGTTTTTTGTATCATTATCAATATTGGCAACTAGCTTTTGAAATATTCCATACAAAATATCATCATCATTTCTTACCCCAATAGCAAGATTTGATGTTTCATCGTCTAATTTATTAATAATTTTAAGCTCTTGTATAAAATCTTTTTTTAAAATATGACCAATGCTTAGCATATTACCAATATATCCAAACAGCTCATTATTTTGTAGTTTTTCCAAGCCATCTTGATTGCTCTTTACTTTTACTAAATTTAAATTTGGATATTTTGTTTTCAGTGTCTCTTCAAGTGAACTATTTTTTACAACACCGATTTTTTCATTTTTTAAATATTTAAAATTATTAAAAAAGGGAACATTGTTTTTTGTTACCATTACAAATGGTATTTGTAAATAAGGCTGAGTAAAATTTAGATATTTTTTTCTTTTTGGTGTTTCATTTCCCAAAGTTAAAATATCACATTTTCTATTTTTCGCAAACTCTAAAGTTTGGGTCCAACTTTTGGTTTTTATTGGAGTGATCGGTATATTTAATTCTTTTTCAAATATTTTAAAATAATCAGAACTTATCCCTATGTGCTTTCCGTCTTCATTTAACTTTTCAAACGGCATCCAGTTTGGGTCTAGACAGATTTTTATCTCTTTTTTGTTTTTTAAATAGTTTTTTTCTTCGCTTGTTAAATTTATAAGTTTTTTATCTTGGTTTTGTGTATTTATTTGACCTTTATAAGGTTTAGTATTATAAATCTTATTTCTTAGATTAAACAGTTCATCATTTGGTATTGCTTTATGAACCTTATTGATTATAGATTGTAGATAAGGATATTTTTTATTTACTCCTATTGAAACTTCACTAAACTTATCATAAATAGTTCTAACAACTTTCAAGTTGTATTTTTTTAATAAGTCAGCATCTTTTTTATATGTAATCAATGCATCTGTATTTTTATCTTCAAAAAGTCTTTTATACATCATAATATCTGATTTAACAAATATTATATCTATATTAGTAGAAATCTCCTTGAGTATATTGTATGTAATAGATTTTTCTTTTACAATTACAGTTTTTTTTCTTAGATCTTGTAGATTATTTATATTGTGATTTTGTTTTCTTACTATTAGATAGTTTGGTTCAAAGTTATAAGACTTAGTATAAAGAAAATATTTTTCTTCCCGCTCTTTACTCCAACTAAGATTCATAATGGCATGTATATCATTTTTTCCACTTATTGCTTGATTATAGCCATCTTCCCAAGTGTCATGTTTAGTTGGAATAATATTTAAATTACCATATTTATTTAATAGTTTTAAATAATCAGAATGAATAGTATTATCCTTGCCGTCATGATTCCAATAAGTCATACTGGCAACTTTTATTATAGGATTATCTTTTAGCCAAGTTTTTTCTTCTTTTGTTAGTTTAATATCTCCTAAAGTGGAGCTATCTATTGTTGATACTGCAAAAAGCGATACCGATATAGTTAATAAAATTAATAATATTTTTTTCAATCTTAATCCAATCTATAATACTTTTAATAATTATTATATCACGATATTGTATAGTTTAAAAAGTTTTTTTCAAATGTATAAATTCTGATTATGCTCATATATGCCCCAAGATTTAGTTAGATTATTGTTGAACTTGCGTTAAAGGCAGTTCAATGAAGAATTTAGCACCGTTTTTAGTATTTTGTACATATAGTTTTCCTTTTAAACTTTCAACTACAATTTTATAGCTCATGTGAAGTCCAAGACCGGTTCCTTGGGACTTATGCTTTGTGGTAAAATAGGGTTCAAATATTTTTGGAAGTACATCTTCAGGTATTCCTCCTGCGTTATCCTCTATAGTAATAATAGTATGATCACTAGTTTTTTCAAGATCAAGTTTAATCCAATGATCCTTAATAGTATCTGATAACTGTATAGCATCTTTTGCATTATTTAAAATGTTTATTAAAACTTGTGAAAGCTCTCCACTTACCATTGTAAGTTCTATTGGTTCTATACTAGAGGTGTTGTTTATAATTTTAATATGCTCATTTGTAAATGAAGCATCTATTATTTTTAATATTTTCTTTATCTCATCTTGTAAAATTGATTTTCTTATCTCTTTGTTCTCTTGTATAAAGTCTCTAAAGGTATCTATTGTAGTTGATAGAAATTGAACATTTTCATTTATCAGGTCACATGTTTCATTAAGATTGCCTTCTTCTAGTATTCCCAACTCTTGTTTAAACTGCATACCCGTTGAGGCTGTAGAGATAATTGAAAGGGGTTGTCTCCATTGATGAGCAATATTACCGATCATCTCACCCAAGCTTGACATTTTGGCTTGTTCTAACAATTGTCTATCTTGTTCTCTTAGTTGACCTAGCTGCAGAGTTACTTTTTCTTCAAGAGAATTTTGAAGTTCTAAAAAGTCTGTAATATCTGTAAATGTAACAACATATATATTATCTTCTCCTATCAAGTCATTTAGATCAACCTGGAAAATATGTGTTGTTCCACTTTTGCTCTTCATCATAACTTTAAAGTTAGAATCTGTATCTTGCATCATTTTGTCAATCCAGCTGATACCATTTTCCTCTTTTTGCAAATAACCATCTTTTTTTATAAAATAATCACAAATACAATCATGCTCTTTTATAAAACTCTCTTTAGTGTCAAAACCAAAGAATTGAAGCATTGTTCTATTACTGTCCTTAAGTTCATACCCATCAGTTATAATAGTAAAGTTTGATTGTGAATCCAAAATTGAATTTATATATGCTTCGTTCTTTTGTATTGTTTTATATTGAATTTTAAGGTCTTCTAAAATATTTTTAAACTCTAAAAATTCATTTTCCTCATCATAAGTACCTTTTTCTATGATTTTTAAAGCATGGTGATTTAATTTAGTTAAGTTTTTTTCTAAAAAGTATAAAATAATAACTGATATAACCAAAGATATAGCCAGAGCCATTATTATAGATTTTGTTATTGCACCTCTTCTTTGTTCATTCATAAAATTTAATCGTTCATCTTTTATGGATATTACAACATCATAATCAAAACCTTCCAGAGGCTTTTTTGTTATATATTGATGTTTATATAAAATTAAATCTTTTAAAGATAAACCTGATTGTTTCTGTTTTGAAAATGAGTACCTGTCGTTTAAATGTGCATTTATCTGTCCGTCTTTTTCAATTAGAAAAATGTCATAAATAGTATCACTAAGTGCATGTTTGAAAATATCAGTAAGGTTATAGTTTATTACCAAATAATATGCTTGGTTGTCTATTTTTAGTTTTTTTATAACTCTTGTTGTATTTTTATAAGGTATTTCTATTTCACCATGTTCTATATTTAGGTCGAATTTTGAAAAATAGATATCGTTATAGTTTATATTTTTTGCTTCTTTGTAATAATACCTGTTTGACTTATCTTGAAGGTTTGAGGCTTTTTTAATTTTGTTATTTTGATCTAGGTCATATCTTACAAGTTCCATACCCTCTTTGCTTAATATCCTAAGTTGAAATATACCGATATCTTTTAAAAAGTAACTTTCTAGTATCTTAGATAAATTGTTTTGATCATATTGCTCTAGGTCATTTATCATATAAGCTATACTGTTAGAATAGTTTTTTATTATTGAAAGTCTATCATTCATCAATGATATCTGGTGATCCAGTTTTACAGAGCCGCTTTTTGTCATAAAAGAGATCTTTTCATTTATTATATTATTTGTATTGTATATATTCAGTGTTGTTACTATAGTCATTGATGTTATAAAAATAATCAATACAATAAAGTGTGAAAATTTTTTATTTTTTAAGTTCATAACTGACTCCTTTAATTATGTAATATTATATCTTTAATTTTATTTATAGTTAATAAAATATGACATTTTATTACATAATAATATTTATAATGACTTATACTTATTAACACCTACTTAACAGTTAAATCATATAATATATTTATACAAAATAAGGAGAACAATATGGAACCAACTTTATCTCAAATCGAAGACTATAAGTCATCAAATATCTCAAATGAAAAGAAAAAGATCATCAATATGGTGATTGCAGGTTTATTAGCTTTGGGTATTGGTTACACTATGATAAAAGTAAGTGTCGATTCAAATATGCCTATAGAGTTCATACCTTTTCAAATCAAATAATATACTGAGTTTTATAATATATTCGATACAATTCTTTATGAATGAATTGGATATATTGAATAAAAGTTTAAAAGATTATTTCACGAAGGATATATTAAAAATTGTGTTGTATCCTTTGATGGGGAGTTTGTTAGTTCTTTATTTTGCATTTTTTACAATTGCTGATATGGGACTTGATACTTTAGAAAATACTACTATAGAGATACAAAAGCATGAGGCATCTATAGAAAACGGTGAGATTACCGAATCTACCATAAAAGAAGAACTCTATACGGGTAATTCTGTGATAGATTTTCTACTTCAGTATACTGTAACTTCATGGATTGTTAGTTTTTTGGTATATACTGTTGGACTTTTTGCTATAGGTTATCTTAGTATATTTGTTTCACTTCTTATTGTAGGTCTACTTACTCCAAAAATACTTTCAATTATACAAAAAAAACATTATCCAAATATACCAATAGATGGTTACGGTACACTAAATAATGGACTGGTCAAAACCATTAAAACAGCTTTAATAATGCTAGGATTGTTTATAATTTTACTGCCTTTTTATTTTATACCGGTGATTAATATGATAGCAATAAATATACCTTTGTTTTATTTTTTTCATAAGATGCTTCATTATGATGTAAGTTCAACATTGATATCAACAGAAAAGTTCAGTCAAATATATAATGAAAACAAAACAACTATGAGGATAAAAACATTATCTCTTTATATCGCTTCACTTATCCCTTTTGCAGCTTTTTTTCTATCTGTATTTTACATTGTATATCTTGGACATACTTATTTTTTAAAATTATCAAATAAATGATACAATAGTAAATCAATAAAAGGAGTAACAAATGGGAATAGGAGAGATGATTACATCTTATGCTGTTAATATTTTAATTGCATTAGTTATATTTTATGTAGGTAAAAAAGTAGCTCGATGGGCAACAGATTTTACTTTGAAGTCTATGAAAAAAGCAGGAATTGATGAGACACTTGAGAATTTTCTTTCAAGTGTGATATATAGTCTACTTTTAATTGTAGTAGTACTTGCTGCACTTGGTCAGTTAGGGATTCAAACTACATCTTTTATAGCTATTTTGGGTGCAGTAGGTCTTGCAGTAGGTCTTGCTTTTCAAAGTACATTATCAAATATCAGTGCAGGTGTGATGCTAATAATATTTAGACCTATAAAAATAGGTGAATTTGTAGTTGCAGGTGGAGAGACAGGTGTAGTAGAGGAGATCAACATTTTCAATACTACTATGAAAACAGGTGATAATAAAACTATTATTATAGCAAACTCAAATATCACTGGAAATAATATCACAAACTACTCTAGAAAAGAGACAAGAAGAGTTGATATCACATTTGGAATAGGTTATGATGATGATCTTAAAAAAGCAAAAGAGATATTGGAAGATATTTTAAATTCAGATGAAAGAGTATTAAAAGACCCGGCACCTTTTGTAGCTGTATCAGAACTTGCTGATAGTAGTGTAAATTTTGTAACTAGGTCTTGGGTAAAAAGTGGTGATTACTGGGGTGTTTACTTTGACACTTTAGAGAAAGTAAAGTTGACTTTTGATGAAAAAGGTATATCTATACCATATCCTCAAATGGATATTCATCAAGATAAATAATAGGGATCATTTTTGGAAGCTTATAATGAAATAATTGCAGTGATAGCTTTGGCTATGGGTGCATCTTGGGCTAGTGGTATAAATCTTTATGCTACTATATTGACTCTTGGTATTGCATCATCTACAGGAGCTATGGAATTGCCTGAAAATCTTCAAATTTTAAGTAATCCATTAGTTATTGGAAGTGCAGGTTTAATGTATCTTGTGGAGTTCTTTGCTGATAAAATTCCAGGAGTTGATAACCTTTGGGACAGTATTCATACATTTATAAGAATACCGGCAGGTGCGTTAATAGCAGGTGGAGCTGTAGGCGATGCTAATCTTGCACTAGAGGTTTCCGCAGCTATTTTGGGTGGTGGTATGGCAGCTGCTACTCATGCAACCAAAGCTGGATCAAGAGTTATGATAAATACATCGCCCGAGCCTGTATCAAATTGGACTGCATCAATAGCAGAAGATATTGCCGTATTTACAGGACTTTGGGCAGCGTTGAATCACCCGTATGTTTTTGTAGGATTTATGGTGATTTTTATACTTCTTCTTGTGTGGCTTCTTCCTAAGATCTTTATGGGTATTAAAAAGGTGTTTGGTTTTTTATTTGGAAAAAACAAAAATGAAGATATAAAAAAAGAGATTGATATAAGGAAAGAGATTGAAAAAAGCTAAAATAGGTATTATTACCGTAAGTGACAGAGCAAGTGCGGGTGTATATGAAGATATAAGTGGTCAGGCGATAATAGATACGCTAAATGAGTATCTCACATCTCCTTGGGAAGATGTGTATAGGGTTATTCCAGATGAACAAGATATTATAGAACAAACCATTATCGATATGGTAGATGTTGCAGATTGTTCTTTAGTTGTAACTACAGGCGGTACGGGACCATCTAAAAGAGATGTTACACCAGAGGCTACAGAAGCTGCATGTGACAGAATGATGCCAGGTTTTGGTGAACTTATGAGAGCAGAATCTTTAAAGTTCGTACCAACTGCAATTCTTTCAAGACAAACAGCTGGTTTAAGAGGAAGTAGTTTAGTTGTAAACTTACCAGGAAAACCTAAGTCAATAAGAGAATGTCTTGATGCGGTATTTCCAGCTATTCCATATTGTATCGATCTTATGGAAGGACCTTTTTTAGAATGTGATGAAAAGGTTATAAAACCATTTAGACCTAAGCAAAAGTAAGTATAAAAGGCTTTTTGTTTATAAAGAGCCTTTACTCATAAATTTTATAAATTGTTCAAGAATTTTTTGATCTATCTCATTGTTCATACTATGCCTCATAAGTGAAAAGGCATCATATGATTTCATAGCAGGTTTATAAGATCGTTTTGTAGTAAGTGCATCAAATATATCACAAACAGCCATTATCTTTGCAAAAGGGTGAATATCTTTGGCTGTTCTTTGATGTGGATAACCTGTACCGTCAAGTTTTTCGTGATGCTGTTCTACAATATCAAAAAGAAGATTGTTAGTTTCTCCTAGTTCTTTTAGAAGATCTACTCCAAAAGTTGGATGGCTTCTCATAGTTTTAAATTCATCATCACTTAGCTTGCCTTTTTTGTTGATAATTTCACTTGGTATTTTCTTTTTCCCAAGATCATGCATCATACCTGCCATACCAAGTGTACGAAGTTGTTGATCGGTAAGTTTTAGAAATGAGCCAAAACCCAAAGCATATGTAGATACATTAACACTATGGGTATATGTATAGTAGTCATGAGAAGTTACTTTTAACATAGCTTTTACAGCATTATGATCACTTAACAGAAGATCTACCTTATCATTTACCACATTGTTTGCTTGTATGATTTTTTTTGGATTTAGTTCCCCGTCTAACATATCGTACATAAGATCTGATGCTAATTCATGCAGTATTTCTGATTTTTTTATATTAGATACATTTGAATCATCTTTGATTTTTTTTAAATAATTCTCTATATCGTGTTGATATTCTTCATGATCCTCATAAAGTACAAAAATATGTTTTATGTTTTTATTTTTGATATATTGCTGGATTTTTTCATTATATGTATCACCTTTATCAAGGAGTTTTTTAAATATTCCATCAGAATCTCTTTTATAATATATAGGATAGTTGTATTTATGGTAAGGATCCAAAGTTTTAAGAGAAGCATGACTTAATTTTATTTTTTTATAACTCAAGTTTTATCTCCATAGTTGTTTTAAATTGTAAAAATATTAACATAATAAATCTTTGAAAATGACTTATTATTACTTTAAAAAGTGATATAACTCCTCAATATTTCCTGATTTTCCAGTTATTTTACTTTTTTGTGAGTTTGTTAATCTCCAACCTAGTTGTTTTGTATATGATATGAATTTATCTCTAGCTTGATTAATAGATTTTTCATCTTTTACTACTCCTTTACTATCCCTTTTTACTTCTCGTCCTACTTCAAACTGTGGTTTATAAAGTATAATTATCTCATTTGAACTTAATCTGTGTATGTGGTCAATTATATTTAGAATACTTATAAATGAGACATCACAAGTTACCACTTCATATGTTTTATTTGGTGTGAAGTCTCTTATATCTGTATTTTCTACAACGATTAATTTTTTATCATTTCGGATACTTTCATGTAATTGATTATCTCCTACATCTACACATGTTACTGTATTGACATTGTTGTGTAAAAGTATTTGAGTAAAGCCACCTGTAGAAGACCCTATATCAAGCGCATCTTTATTTGATACATCTATGTTGAACTCTTCCAAAAAGTATTTTAGTTTATAAGCAGCACGACTTACAAAAAACTGATCTTCTTCAATTTTTATATTACAGGAATCATCTACAATAAAAGATGGCTTTGTTACGATTTTACCATCAACCAAAATTTTTTTTGATTTTATTAATTCACTTGCTTTGTTCCTGCTTTGAATATTGTGATGTTTTGTTAAATATATATCTAGTCTCATAGATACTATTATATCACAATAAGGGTATATCGTAGTTTTATCAGAAATCACAAAATTAATTATTAGATTTGCCTCTTTTATTAACAAAATCATTTAAGAGTTATTTTATCTTATTTGATTAAACTGTCATCACAAATTTAAAAATAAAAAGGAAATAAAATATGGCAACAGTAACTTTTAAACAAGACACAGTATGTAACTTAGCAGGAAACGAGATCAATGTAGGTGATGCAGCACCAGCGGTAACAGTAGTAAATTGTAACCCAATGTTACAAAACGAAACTGTAGGTGGAGCTCAAGAGCAAGCTCAACTAGTAGTAGTTGTACCTTCATTAGATACTCCTGTATGTGATGCAGAAACTAGAAAATTCAACACAGAAGCAGCTTCAATTGAAGGTGTTAATGTTAAAACTGTATCTATGGACTTACCATTTGCAGCAGCAAAATTTTGTTCAACTGCAGGAATTGAAAACCTAGCTGTATGTTCTGACTTCAGAAACAAAGATTTCGCTAACGCTTACGGAATGTTATTAGCTGACGGTCCTTTAGCAGGTCTTACTTGTAGAGCAATCTTCGTAATCGGAAAAGATGGAAAAGTTTGTTACAAAGAATTAGTACCAGAAATTACTGCAGAGCCTAACTATGATGCAGCATTAGAAGCAGCAAAAGCAGCTTGTTAATATAAACTTCAATTAGTTTAGTTTCCAAAAAAGGTTGTCCGAAAGGGCAACCTTTTTTTATACAATATTAAAATAAGTTAAAATAAATTATACTGTCGTATCTAATACTACAAGGATACTTATGAGATATTTTATATTTCTATTACTTATCAATTCATTTATATTTTCAAACGATGATACAAAACTCTTAACGGAAACTTGGACACCTTATCAAATAGAAACAAAAGATGGTTTAAAGGGAATAAGTGTCGATCTAGTTCAGGAGATACAAAAACGAGTAGGGAACAAAAATAAAATAAAAGTGTTCCCATGGAACAGAGGCTATGATATAACACTAAATAAAAAAGGTTATGCACTTTTTTTAACTACTAGATCAAAACAACGAGAAGAACTTTTTAAATGGGTGGGACCAATATCCTCGATGAAATTGGTGTTTTTTAAAAATGCACATAGAGATGATCTAAATATTAATAGTTTGGAAGATGCAAAAAAAGTAAGATCAATTGTTGTTGCCAAAAAGACCATATCAAATCAAAAACTTACACAGCTCGGATTTGAAAATCTTGAGCTAAACACTTTATCAGATAATAGTTTGACAAAACTAATGGAGGGTAATGTGGATCTTTATCCTGTTGAATATCATGCATTTATGTATAAGTTACAAACTTTGGGGCTGAAAAATAAGATTATTCCTGTGAAAATGAAAGAACCGATATTTGAGTCACAATTATATATAGCTTTTAATAAAGATACCGATGATAAAGTTATACAAAAGTGGCAGAGAGTTCTAGATGATATAAAAGCCGACGGTACATACGAAAAAATAGTTTTAAAGTACAAATAAAGTAACAATCTTGTCTCAATTTCTATTTAAAAATATAAAAAAAATATCGGCACTTTTACTTTTACCCATAATTGCTGCAGTTTTTTTTTATTTTAATGAAAGTGTTCAAGGTGATAATAGCAATAGCACTGTAAAATCAGAACAAATTATTGAGCAAAATAATATTGATATTGAAGGTATAGCAAAAAATATTGCTATATCTAGTAGAATATACTTGGAAAATTTTGCCATAAAAGAGCTCCAAGAAAAAATAAAACTTGACTTTGACAATGAATATGTAAAAGCTATAGTTATAAATGATAGCTATTTAAATAAAGATATTCTTATATCGTACAAGGATGATAAGGGAGTTGTTGTTTTTAGTAAAAAACTTCCTTTTCATATAGATAAAAACTTCTCTTTATATACTCATGATATCATAGTTGAAAAAGATTATGATATTACAAAAATCGGTCAAGTGACACTTTATTATGACTTTGCCTCAAAGTTTGATCATAAAAGCCTTACTGTAGAAGAAAAAGAGTATTTAGAAACTAAAAAAGAGATAAAGGTGTGTACCGATCCTTTATGGATGCCTTTTGAAAAAATTGAAAATGAAAAACATGTGGGTATAGCTGCTGATTATATGGAGATTTTTTCAAAAAACTTGAAGATACCTTTTAAACTAGTAGTTACAAAAACTTGGGATGAGTCACTTAAAAAGATAAAAGAAAAAGAGTGTGATATACTTTCTCTTGCATCAAAAACCAAACAAAGAGAGAAATATCTAGAGTTTACAAAGCCTTATATCTCAACACCTATAGTTATTGCAACAAGGACAGGTATCACTTTTATAGATTCAATAGAACAGGTAAAAAGTAAAAGATTAGGTGTGGTAAAGGGTTATTCATTACATGAGGTATTAAAAAAACAATACCCTGATATAAATTTAGTTGAAGTTGATTCAATAGGTGACGGGCTTAAACTTGTTGAAGAAAATAAAATATTTGGTTATCTTGATAACAGTATTGTGATAAACCATGAGATACAAAATAACTTTTTAGATACATTGTCTATATCCGGTAAATTAAAAAATAATATCTATCTTGGTACGGCAGTAAGAGAAGATGAGAAGATTTTAAAAGAAATATTAAATAAAGTGATAGAAAAATTTGATGATAATCTTAAAAACAAGATACGCTCAAAATGGGTAAAGGTAAATTATTCAATCAAAACTAATTACACTTTACTTTGGCAAGTCTCTTTTGTACTTTTACTTATTATTGCAGGTACAGTGTATTGGAACAGAAGATTATCTTTAGTTAATAAACAACTTCATATACAAAGCAAAAAAGCACAAGAAGCAACAAAAATAAAATCTGAATTCTTAGCAAATATGTCACATGAGATAAGAACACCCATGAACGGTATAATCGGTATGTGTAATTTAGCACTACAATCAAATCTTGATGACAAAAGTAGAAAATATATACAAAGAATAGATGAAAGTGCAAATACATTATTGCATATAATTAATGATATTTTGGATTTTAGTAAGATCGAAGCAGGGAAGTTAGATATAGAACAAACAGACTTTAAATTAAAAGATGTGATTGATTCCTCTATAGATATTGTTGCTTTAAAAGCAAAAGAAAAAAAGTTACATATAGATGTCACTTCTAATATTAAAGACAATGAAGTATTTTATGGAGATCCTTTACGATTGTATCAAGTACTTACAAATCTTTTATCAAATGCAGTTAAATTCACAAATGATGGTAAAATAGATCTTATGGTTAATCACACTAAAAACAGATGTTTTTTTGAAGTAAAAGATACAGGGGTTGGTATGGGAACAAATGAGATAAAAAAACTTTTCAACCCTTTTACTCAGGCAGATGGAAGTACCACAAGAGAGTTTGGAGGTACAGGGCTTGGACTTGTTATAACAAAACAGTTTGTAAATTTAATGGGAGGTGAAATATCTGTAGTTTCTCAAAAAGACAAAGGTAGTAGTTTTTCATTTGAAATTGAACTTATAAAGAAAAATCTTCAAAAAGATGATAATAAAAATATTTTAGCTAAGAAGAGTATTGATACTGTAGCTATAATGTTTGAAAACAGTAATATTTTATTGGTTGAAGACAATAAGATAAATCAGGAAATAGTAGTAGGGCTTTTGGAAAATAGTAAAATCATTATAGATATTGCCAACAATGGAAAGGAGGCTGTAGAGATATTTAATAACAATCCTAATAAGTACGATTTGATATTAATGGATATTCAGATGCCTGTTATGGGAGGGATTGAAGCTTCACAGTTGATTAAAAGGATAAATCCAAAGACTCCTATTGTAGCTTTAAGTGCAAATGCAATGCCTAATGACATATTAGAAACAAAAAAAGCCGGTATGGACTATCACATAATAAAGCCAATCAATATAAATCACCTTTATACAATATTGAAAAAGTACCTTAAAGTATATATAAACAATACAAATTTACAAAAAAACAATAAACCTAAGGAGACTAATAATAAAGTTCTTGACATACAAAGAGGTTTGATACTTCTAGGGAATAATAAAAAACTTTATTTAAATATAGTGAAAGATTTTTATGATAAATATTTAACTATAGATATAGAAAAGATTGAAGCCAAACATATTAAAATGCAGCTTCATACTTTAAAAGGTCTATGCGGTAATATAGGTGCATTGAAGCTTCAGTATTTTATACAGGAATATGAGAAGAGTGATGATTCAAAGTTACTACATGAAATATCTCAACAATTGAAACTTTTATTAAGTGAATTAGCAGCATATATTCAAATACAAAACAGTGAAACTCAAACAACAAAAACAAAGATAACTAAAGAGGAATTAGAAAGTAGATTTAAAAAATTATTTGAAGCTATTAAAACAAGACGACCGAATAAATATAAAAATATGATAGATGAACTTGAGAACTGTCAGCTTGATAAAGAGGATGAAGAGTTTTTTACAAAATTAAAGCAGGAGATTAAATATTATAAGTTTGATAAAGCTTTGGAGATAATAGATGCAAGAGAAAATAAAAAAATATAGTAAAGAGTTTTTATTTTTTATTATATCTGTTTTTGTGATATCTAACTTGATAAGCTTATATAAATCACAAGATTTAAATAGTGAGAGGTTTATTTTAAAAAACTTAACATTAATAGATGGTAAAAAATATAAAGTACCTTTAAATAAACCAACCCTTGTACACTTTTGGGCTACATGGTGTCCAACTTGTAAGATGGAAGCTTCTAATATCGAGAAGTTATCAAAGGATTACGAGGTTATAACAATTGCCGTTCAATCCGGTGATGATAAAAAGATAAAAGCCTATTTGAAAGAAAATAATCTTTCATTTAAAGTTTTAAATGATAATAAAGGCATCTATGCTAAAAAATTTAATATAGAAGTCTTTCCTACAACTTTTATCTATGATAAAAATCAAGAGTTGGTTTTCAGTGAAGTTGGCTATACCTCTACACTTGGCTTGAAGCTTAGGATGTTTTGGGCTTCTTTAGATATAATCGCAAAATGATAAAACATATATTTACAAACAGTGCAGGTATACTGGTATCTAGAATACTTGGCTTTATAAGAGACCTTCTTACTGCTTCTATTTTGGGTGCAAATATCTATAGTGATATATTTTTTGTAGCC
>JAYEKV010000119.1:14173-18929 GCA_034716855.1 Campylobacterota bacterium
AATGATAAAACATATATTTACAAACAGTGCAGGTATACTGGTATCTAGAATACTTGGCTTTATAAGAGACCTTCTTACTGCTTCTATTTTGGGTGCAAATATCTATAGTGATATATTTTTTGTAGCCTTTAAACTTCCAAATCTTTTTAGGCGTATCTTTGCTGAGGGTGCTTTCACACAAGTTTTTATACCCTCTTATGCAAGAAGTATCCACAAAGTAAGATTTAGTTCATTTATATTTTTACAGTTTATCTCTTTTATTTTGATACTTAGTGTGTTTGTAACTCTTTTTGCTTCCCTTGTGACCAAACTTATAGCAGTAGGTTTTGATCAAGCTACCGTTGATCTTGCAGCTCCTTTGGTGGCTATTTGTTTTTATTATCTGCCTTTGATATTTATAGTTACATTTTTAGCGGCACTTTTGCAGTATAAAAATCACTTTGCTACTACAGCTTTTAGTACGGCACTTTTAAATATAGCACTTATAGCTTCACTTTTAATATCTCAAGGTATGGATCAAAAAACAATAGTTTATTATATGAGCTGGGGTGTTGTTTTTGGTGGTTTTCTTCAAGTAATAGTACACTTAATAGCAATAAAAAAACTAAATATAAAGTTTTTCTCTGTCTCTTTTAGAAAGAAAAAAAGAGATATAAAACACTCAAAATTTTACAAGCAGTTTTATCCCGCTGTTTTTGGAAGCAGTTCAGCTCATATAGCTGCTTTTTTAGATACTTGGTTGGCATCTTTTTTAGTAAGCGGCTCTATTAGTTACTTGTATTATGCTAATAGAGTTTTTCAACTTCCATTGGCACTATTTGCTATAGCGACTTCTGTGGCACTTTTCCCTAGTGTAGCAAAAGCTGTAAAACAAAAAGACACAACAAAAGCTTTAAAGTATCTGCAAAAAGCTTTTTATATACTGTTAGCACTTTTGGGAACAGCTTGTTTTATAGGTATAGTGTTTGATAGTTTTATAGTTGAACTTTTGTTTGAACGAGGTGCTTTTGATAGTGAAGATACTAAGCAAACTGCACTAATCCTAACTATGTATCTTGTAGGACTTTTACCTTTTGGACTTGCGAAAATATTTTCACTTTGGCTTTATTCTCATGAAAAGCAAGGAGTTGCTGCAAAGATAACTATGAAATCTTTGGGATGGAATATTATATTTTCATTACTGCTTATCCTTCCATATGGTGCTGTTGGATTGGCACTTGCAAGTAGTCTTAGCGGTTTTATACTTTTATATCTAACATTGAAGGAATTTGGTTTTAAACTGTTTTTAGATAAAATAATTACCTATAACAATCATAAAAAATAAAACACAAGGTTCAAATTGAAAGATATAAAAATTGTTTTAAGACGATTAGTATTTCCTTATTTAAAAGATTATATACCATATTTACTTTTAGCACTTGTGGGTATGATCATATCAGCTGCTGGTGCATCATCATCTGCATATTTAGTAAAGCCGGTACTAGATGAGATATTTATAGAAAAAAATACAGAGCTTTTACAGCTTCTCCCTTTGGCAATTATATTGGTATATGCTATGAAAGGCGGGGGTAAATATATGCAGGTGTATTTCTCTGCATATATAGGTCACGATATCATAAGGCGTATAAGAAACAGAATGCTTGACACTATGCTATCTTTGGATATATCATTTTTCCATAAGTTTAGAAGCGGTGAACTTATAAGTAGAAATATAAATGATATAGAAAGAATAAGAACCGTAGTATCAACAATGATACCTGAAATCGGTAGACAAACACTTACAGCACTAGGTCTTTTGGGTGTTGTTATTTACCAAAGTCCAAAGCTTTCTTTTTTTGCACTTATTGTAATACCTGTAATTATCTATCCGCTTTATCTTATCTCAAAAAGGATAAAAAAACTATCTCATAAGTCTCAAGAAAAAACTTCAGATATAACTTCAAAACTAAGTGAGATATTCAGCAATATTGAGATCATAAAAGCTCATGCCGCAGAGAAATTTGAACATACTAAATTTAAAGATGACAATCAAAAGTTCTTTGAACTAAATATTAAAACAGTAAAAACTACAGAGATAACAGGTCCTATGATGGAGATATTAGGAGCTGTTGGTATAGCTTCAGTTATCATTGTAGGTGGAACTGAAGTTATAGAAGGGCGTATGACTGTTGGTAGTTTTTTCTCCTTTCTTACAGCACTTTTTATGCTCTATACACCTTTAAAAAGACTATCTGCAATTTACAATGCTATGCAAGATGCCATTGCCGCAAGTGAGAGAATATTTTTTATACTTGATCAAAAACCTTTAATTGTAGGGGCTAAAAAGAAAGTATCTAAAATAGAACAGATAAAGTTTGATGATGTACGACTAAGCTATGGTGAAAAAGAGGCATTAAAAGGGATAGACCTTACTGTAAAAAACGGTGAGAGAATAGCTCTTGTTGGAGATAGTGGTGGAGGTAAAAGTTCTATTATCAATCTTCTTGTAAGATTTTATGATCCAAGTAGTGGAGCTATATATTTTAATGATGAAAATATAAATAATTTTAGTTTAGAAGAGCTTAGAACAAAAATCGCAACAGTAACCCAAAGGGTGTATATTTTTAATGACACGGTTGCTTCAAATGTAGCTTATGGTAAAGATATAGACAAAGAAAAAGTTATGAAGTGTCTTGAGCAAGCTCATGCATTGGATTTTGTAGAAAGCTTAGAAAACGGTATAGATACAATGCTTGATGAACACGGTACAAATCTATCAGGCGGTCAAAGACAGAGAATAGCAATAGCTAGAGCACTTTATGTAGACCCTGAGATACTTATCTTTGATGAAGCTACATCGGCACTTGATTCTAAAAGTGAACAGTATATCACTCAGGCAATTGAGGAGATCTCAAAAGACAGGATCACAATAATTATAGCACACAGGCTAAGTACTATAAAAACTGCAAATAAAATTGCGGTGCTTAGACACGGTAAGATAATATGTCTAGATACAGAAGATAATCTTTTGCAAAATTGTGATGAGTACAAAAAATTAAGTGGAGAGTTTAGCGTTGAACAGTAGTATTGAATCAATAGATACTTTAACACACGAGATAGAAAAGATCTTTGATAAAAGAGGCGGTGTATTTTCTGTGGAGTTTGAAGATCAGACTCTATGGGTGAAAAAAGCACAAAAAAGTGGCTCTAATGCTTTTCATCATCTTTTCTATAAGCTTATAAAAAACCGATTACTTATACCTGCACAAACACAAAGTGGAATTGAAAGTGTGATGTTTGAAGCACACAAAATCAAAGAGATAAAAAAACAGTTTGATAATGTACCTACAGTGATATATTCCTGTGAAGAGTATATGGTACTAAGTGATACGGGTATCAATCTTCGTGCTTTGATAGATAAAAAAGAAAAAAGTGATGATGAGATAAAAACTATACTTTATGAGGCACTTAAACTTTTAACACAACTTCATAACCTAGGCTTCTATCATGGTGGTTCACAGATAAAAAACTTTACATACAAAGACGACAAAATATCTATAATAGATTTTGAAGAGAAATTTAGTACTAGTGAAGCTATAAGTGATCTTCAATTTAGAGATCTTTTCTTATTTTTGATCTCTATTGCAAGGGTAGATCTGAATATTGATTTTAAAGATTTTATAACTTTTTATATAGACCTAACAGGTCATGAGGATTTTAAACAAAAGTTTGAAAAGGTTATAAAAGATTTGAGATTTGTTTTATGGTTACTAAATAAAGAAGTTGTCTTAAAAAAAATGGATAAAGATACAAAAAGTGTATATAAACTACTTACACAAATAAAATTTTAGGAGTAAAAAATGATAAGTTATGAAACAATAAAAAAGATTATGTTTAATTTTCAGCCAGAAACGGCACATACAATAGCAGAGATGGGACTTAGAGCACTTCCATACTGCAGAACTATAAATAATAAAATGGTACAAGAAAATTTTGTATCACATGAGATGCTAACTCAAGAGGTATTTGGTGTAAAGTTCCAAAACCCTATAGGTCTTGGTGCCGGTTTTGATAAAAATGCAACTATGGTCAAAGCTATGCCCGCTTGTGGATTTGGATACACAGAGATTGGTACTATGACTCCAAAATCACAACCTGGAAATCCAAAGCCAAGACTTTTTAGATACCCGGAAGAAGAATCTATCCAAAATGCTATGGGATTCAATAACCACGGAGCTTATGAAGTTATAGAAAATCTTAAAAAAGTTTATCCTTTTGCTATACCTATTGGTGCTAGTATCGGTAAAAATAAAAATACTCCTGAAAATGAAGCTTTAAACGACTATGAAACACTTATCAAAGGTTTTAGAGATATCTGTGACTATATGGTTGTAAATATCTCATCTCCAAATACTCCAAACCTAAGAGACCTTCAAAACGAAGAGTTCATAAAAGCTGTATTTAGTATGGCTAAAGAGCTTACAGATACACCAATACTTCTTAAAATAGCTCCAGATATGCAGCACGAAACTGCTATCACACTTTGTAAAACTGCTATAGATGCAGGAGCAGACGGTATCATAGCTACAAATACTACAAACGACTATAGCCTTCTTCCAAATCCACAAGACTTTGGTGGATTAAGTGGTAAGGTTCTAAGTGAAAAGTCTTATGAGTTATTTAAAGCAATTGGACGAGAACTACACGATAAAACAACACTTATAAGTGTAGGTGGAATTGGTGATGCACAAGATGCATACAGAAGAATAAAAGCAGG